>JBLHPP010000006.1:0-22058 GCA_047624385.1 Crocinitomicaceae bacterium | reverse complement strand
ATGCGGAGGTTGCTGAATCACTGGAGAGTGTGGAGACTAAACTTGGTTCTGGATACATTGCTTTGCTGATAAATCCCGAATCCCAAGATAAAGCCATGTTGGCTGCTATTATTCCAAGACCCTCAGGGAGTTCTGTTTTTTTCAAAATAAATGGAACAGCATCGAGTCTTAAAGAGATCATGAATGATTTTAGAGCTTTTACTCAATCAGCTTCAGAGTTTCAGGAATCTATGAGTAAGACTAAATGATGGGGAATCAGTGGTTAGAAGCACAACCGGATCTCCGTCCAATCGCAGCGGCATCCTTCTAAGCAACGTTCTTGCGGAGAAGGAGTAGAAGAATTCCGGCGGCAAAGAGAATGGCTAACAGACCAATCACATGACCGATTCCGTAATCGCTAGGGTGCTCGATCTCTAACTCTAGGACCAATGGCGTCCCGGGGTTGAGTTGGCTGGCGCGGCTGAAGTGGAGTAATGTTCCGGCTTGTGGCAAGGTGACTTCGATCGTCTGAGGTGCTGGTTGAGCCGCCAATTGTTGGCTCACCATACGATCAGCAATACGCTGCATGGCATCGCGCTCTTCAGCGGAGTTACCCATTAGCAACTCCTCCACCTGACCTGGATAGTAGTTGTCTTTACCTTGGAACAACGGATTGTTATTTGCCGCATCTTCGAAGGCTTGGTTGGCTTGCACCATGTTACCCACCGATTTATTTTCGAGGTAGAGCTTCTGGCGGCGGGTGTTGAGCCCCATCACAGCTTGCTGGTTTCGTAGGTTACGTAGCTGTACGCGTGCGTCTTCGTTATATGCAGCATCTACCGCACGGTTCTTAGAAACCTGACTGAGGACCTTCTCGGCCTTCTTATAGTCGCCACTAGAAATCCAGCTATTCGCCTGGTCGATCTGCACTCCTGCGAGTTCGGCTTGCTGCTGCTTCTGGCTGGTCATCGAGCTCTGATATTCCTTCATACCGTAGACTGCTCCTTCGTCCTCTCCGCCCATGAAGTCGAAGGTATTCCCTCTACCCGTGAGGCGATAGCCCTCGGGTAGGCTGACGTACCAGTCGATTTTCTCAAGTGGGGCACTGAAGCTTGGACCTTTCAGCGAAATCTGCTTACTGGCTTTTTCTTTAGCCGGCGTGCGATACATCATCTTCACTTCAGCACGCTCATCGTCTTCTGCTCCTGCGGTGACGTAGAAAAGTTGCTCGCTCCCTTGGCTGACTACTTCCACGCTCTCGCCATTGACTGTCACGCTGAACAGCTGAGCCCCGTCTGGGAGAACAGCATGCATCGTGTCCTTCTCGACTACTCTCACAATGAGCTCAGCCAAGGTTAGAGCTGATTGATCGGCACTAAACAGGCTGGTAAATTTACTTTCTAACACACGGAGCTTTAAAGTTTTCGCAATCTCGTGGCGTTTGACTGCCACAGCCAATGGTGCTTCAGGTTCAGAGAGTAGGTAACAAAGAGCCGGCACGCTGCTGTCTGCTTTGTTACGTAGTTTTTTAGGAACAGCAGACCAGTCACTGGCGCGCCAACCAAGTACATCAGTCGCACGGATATCGAGCCGTCCACTAGAGCGTACTGTCACGTAATGCTTTACCTGACGCACCCCCTCTAACTGTACGGGCCGCAGCAGTTCTTTGCCATCGCGTTGGTCTACTGAGCGTTGGAATTCAACTTCGAACGCAACCTTACCGATGATTCCCCGGCGCAGGCGCAACTCCCACTTGTCTCCATCGACCTGTACCATCTCCTTCACCGAGCCACCACTAGCGCGCACGGTCTTAGCCTCATCGGCACTCAAGCCTGGGAGACGCAGGTGGAGGACTTTGACCGCAGCATTTTCGATCATATAGTCGAGGCTGAGCCGGGTACGGGTCTGGCCTTCACGTAGGCTCATTTCCTGCAAGCAGGTAGCACGCACCCAAGGGTCGAGCTTCTCAATTCCTAAGTGCAAATTCCAATCCGACTGAAGTAAGCGGAAGGCGAGGTCGCCTTTGCGGTGGGTGCCACTCTGGCGAGCGTCTTGCTGAGTCACATGTTGGCGGTTGACCACACGGACACGGATGCCTTGCTCTGGCACTACTAGCAACTCACCCGTCTGGCGCATTGCGCTGACTAGTTCCACATGTGGCACCTTCCAGTCAGCCACGCTGCCATGCATCACAGGAGAGGTTCCGGTAAAGTTGAGATGGAATTGTTGTTTACCTAAGGTGCGGCCAGTCAACTGAAGCTGGGCATACCGTTTACCATCGGTTTCAATCTCGGTCCAGTCTCGCAGGGCTGAGCCGCTGATCGATTCTACCTCCATCCCATCTGGGATCGTGTAACGTAGTTCAAAGACGCCGGCACGGACGATTTCCACATCTGAGGTGACTGCTAGCAACATCCGCTCTTCAGCGAGTGAAAGTCTCTGTTTTGAAATGACTCTAAGTTCAGGTGCCACTGGATCTACCTGCAAACTCAGTTTCGCCTGATCCTTGCCGTATCGATATACTTTCTGCAGGACTGCATCGCCATGCTGTCCCCTCGCCTGCTTCCACAGCTGGCCGCTAAAGTCGGACAGGTTGGCCGTTGCCAAAGACGTTGGTTTAAGAGCATCTGGCTGCGCGTCATCGCCGAAAGCTAGGCCTAACACACCTACTACCGAGTCCGCCTCACGCACACGCAGAGGGCTCAGGGTCAATGCCTGTGGCAATGTATCCATCCCGCGCTGAGTTTGTACTAACAAGGTGAATCGCTTAGATTGAGCTTCGGCGAGCTGCACATTGAGCTCGCGCGATTTTGGATCAAATCGCCAATCTTCCAAGCGCTGCCCTAGCACATCACCCACCATCATGCCTTCGGGTATGACAATAGTTAGGTGATCTAACTCACCACTGACTGGACGAATCGAAAGCGTGTGCCAGCCATCCACAACTCCAGGAGAAGGGATATAGAGATCAGCGCTCTCGACAAATAAGCGCGTTTCCTCAGTCTTCGGATCGCGCCCCATTGGTTTAAACTTGAGCTCCATTGGTTTGATTGGAGCAAAATGGATCTTCGCTGAGCTGCCTTGTGTGTTCTCCACGACTTCGTGAAGAATTGCTTGCTCAGAGGTGATTTCCCAGTTTGCTCTATCGATAGTCACCAGTAGTTGACGCACTGCGCTATCACCCGTCGGTATAGTCCAGAGTCTATCGGCGAGACCTTTGACCGGCATTTCATAGCGTATCTTTGCGCTGATTAATCCACTGCGCTCAGCCACTAGGAACCATTGCACTTTCCCTTTATGGATCAGCTTATTCACCCGAGTTCCCTCTGAAATAATCGAGGTAAGGCTAGCGGGTGCTTCTACGAGTAAAATGCTTTCCCCTTCATTCGCCTGCCAGAGGACATCAGCATCGGCGTAGACTCGCTCGCCACGTACATCCCAGCGCTGTTCTATAGAATCAGCTATTTCGGCAGCATTCGCGGTGTCTGGCATCATGGCCAAGCCTAGTACAATGAGCGCAGTCATCGCAGCCTCACGCACTCCACGCGCGGCTCGTCTTATTCTCACACCGCTCATCCATTTCCAACCCAGCTGTAACATCAGTAATCCTGCCACTAGGGCTAGCACTAAAAAGAATGGAATAGCTCCACCGCGTTGACCTAATAAACCTAGTCCAACCGCAGCCATCGCTATAGCTCTCATCCAAGGTGCCTGCAAGGCTCCCATAAAGACGCTCGCCACTATGAAAATAGCACCAGCAGATGCAACTAGCGTCCAAGTCGTCGAACGCATTGCTGCCGACTTTGGTTGGTTAGAGAGTTCTAAGGTAATCTCCTGATCAGGTGAAACGACAGGAGCCACTACTTCAAAACTCTGAGAATTGACCCTACGGTCCTTTTTAGCCTCCATCGCAGTATTCAAAGAAATCACCGCGGCCAACACCAGCCAGAGAGCCCCAATCCAAGGCTTCCAGCCGCCAGATGAAGCCCGTCCACAAGTCCATGCTCCAGCTAATAATAACAATAATGCACCGACTAAAATAACCATTCGTGACTGAATCCACTCGAATCCTGTCTCCGTAAGGTTTGGTTCGACTGGCAACACATTGCCTCCCACCACATCCAAAAGGTAACCACGATCAGAGCGTACTTTCCACTCGCTGATCACCACCGGCGCTGAGAGAACAGGCACAGACACTACTGGTCTGCTCGGGTTGTCTGAGCTTCCACCGTAGCGCAGTTCCACTTTGACTGGAGCGTTCGGGTCGACCTTAGCTGGTAAAGGTAATAGGTAGATTTCCCCATCCTTTCTGGCATTGAGCGCCTGTCCATCGGCCCTCACTTCTAGCAAGGTAGCATTCTCAGGAAGGCGCATCTCTAGTGCTTTGCGCCCACGAGTTTTCACAAAAAACTTCGCCTCAGTCACCACTGCACCATCGCGTGAGACTTGGGTGCTCAAGCTGGCGAAATCCACCACTTGTTCGACAGTATTGCTCGGATCGTACCATTCAATTCCCAGTTGGAGTTCGAAGCCGCGAGTCGCATATTGCCAAGATGCCAACGAAGGCGCAGAACTCATCAAGCGATACTCGGCGGGTAATTCAGTCGCACCAAGCTTGAGTAAACCACTCGACAGGTTGACGCTTTGCTTTACCTGGGTGGGGCTCACTACCTGGATAAATCCACTTTCAGTCTTCGCGTCCAATGGTTGGACATTTCCTAGATCGATCGCTCCACCGCGGGCACTCATCGGTTTTTCAAATGATACTAACAATGTAGAACCCCCTAGAGTCGGCTGGTGTAGGCTGACAATCAGCTGGTCTCCCTCTTGTCTCCAGCTACGGACATTCTGTCCTTCGACCATGACATTACCGATTTCCCCCTGCTCACCGAGCTTGGGCACTTTGATTTTCCATTCGTGCATCGGCGCTCCCACCACAAAATAGTTCACTAGCACACTGCCGTATGCCATGCCTTCCTTGAGCGAATATAGGTGGAAAACATCTGCCTGGACACTTTGCTCCAGTGCCTCGATCTGCATCGTTGCACTCCACTCAGCTTCACGTAGTCGGAATGCCTGCTGTAGATTTGGGCTCTTGTTAGGAAAATACGCTAGCGGCATTTCCACGAGTTTATCGACAGCGGATGAAACAACACGCCAGCCGAGCGCAGCTTCCACTCCGAGATTACCCCGTACAGTCTTGGCACGCGGGTAGGACAACTTGGCTAAGCTCCATTCTCCTTCAGCTGTCGCCACATTGCGTGCGAGACGTACCTTGATCAATTGTCTGCCGATTACGGCCTTTTTGAAAGTCACTTTGAGCGAGCGCTGCCCATCAGTCACGGTACGGCCGACAACCATTTGGCCCATCTCGGCACTGGTCACACTAGCGACGGCATAGTCTGCGGGAATACGCATGTCCCACTCACGGAGTGGTGCCTCACGGATATCTAACTCCACATCAGCGTGGAGCTCGCGGTCAGTTTCTGAGAGCTTGTAGATCAAGACCTCGTTGACTGAAACTTCAGGTAAAATCTGATCGGCTACCACTTCCCAGCTGCGTTCGGCGGCGGGAAATCTATACACGAAAACTTGCTTTCCGGCTGGTGCGCCTAAGCCGGCTTCAGGAAACTGTGTCGGGGCTAGCTGCATCATCCCCTTGTGTGATGAAACTCCCAGCTTCACTGCCCCGCGGTTACTCAGACGGACATAGCCCGCATGACGCATGGCTCCCACCGGAGTGATTTGCAGTGGCTTTACCTTTGCTGGAAAGTTACCAATCGGGTGCTGAGTGAGAATCGTGATTGATCCCACATCGGTACGCTCACCATTCAGCACTATTTCTAACAATCGCTTATCACCATCTTTTTTCACCATCCAGCTCCCCACGTGTGGGCCCTGGAGGTCGAGCACATCGCCAGCACCATCGAGCACCATCTGCAGCTTACGCACTTTTCCTTGCAGAACTTTGATATCAATTTGGGTGCGCTCACGTAGCATCCCAGCTCCGACTTGTACGTCGACCAAGGCCTGAGTCGTGAAGAACAATTCTCCTGAACTGTCTTTGCGCTTCGGCTTCCAACGCAGGAGACACTGACCACTTGCGGGCACATACGTCTGCCACCGGGTCACACCCGCCGCACCCTCCACCTCGGTCTGACCGAGCAAAAATCTACTTCTCTGCGGTACTCCAGAAAGACTCACAGGCACCACTGGCGCGTGAGGAATGCGGAAACGAAGGCCTGTCCAACCAGCCACTTGCTCTAGGCTCACAGCAAATTCTAGATCCAGTTCGTAGCTGCCATTCTTTTCAAAATCTATAGTGTAGCGTGTGCTATTTTTTGCATTCCTATCACTGGTTAGAGCAAAACTGTACCCTTTTTCCATTGGGAATTTTTGCAGAACCATCGGCCCTGTGATCAGCTCGATAGAGCCACCATCTGCATCGCGGACGACGGCATCTCCCGTCAGGTGGACGACGGCACTCTTCCCGTCATCAGACGCTTTCGCTTCCACACTGAGGTTGCGTAGTTCTACTTCGGAAAAGGCCGAGCCGGCTTGGCTGAATCGGGCTTCCACTCTGCTGATGCCTGAAGAAACGAGGGACTTTCGGCTGCGTCGCTCCACTCTTGAAAGCGCCACTGGCTGGCAGCCTTCTACCTTGCTTAGTTCCACATGAGCACCAGCCTCCCATTTGATATCTAATTGATGTTGGAATCCGCTTGCACTTGCTGGCCCCAGGGTAAGCACCTTGACCAAGTCGTCTTCACGTTTGGTTATCTTAGTAATCACAACATCGAGCTTCTTCGCCTTTGGATCTTTTGGCACAAGGTCGAGGAATACTTTATTTCCAGAAGGATTCTTCCGCACCGACCATGATTCTAACTGGGCGCCAACGATTTTCAGGTCTGAGCTATCACCGACCAATTCGAGGCTGAGCACCTTTGGCTCACCCTGCACGACATTGAGAGTAGCTAAGATCGATTGCTCGACCTTAGTATTTCCTAGATACACACTATTCTTCGTATTAGCTGTGTAAAAAACCGGTGCTGCGGGTGGAATGCCTGTCACGGAGACCACGGTTTTCTTGGAGTCTTCCGTATTCACGGAGATGCTGTCTTGCGCTAACGACGCCATAGAACTGAGTCCTATGACAGCGCCCACACAATACTGACTCACACGAGCCACCTTTTTTCTAACACACACGAGATTATTCATACTTCTTTTCATACCAAAAAATTAGGGGTTACATTGTAAAGGGTTTGTAATGAGTGGCGCTATGCGCCCTTGTTTTACGTTTTAGGTTATTACGTTTTATGTTGGATCAGCGGATTTCGCCGATTTTTTTTGAGTGAATAAGGTGATGAATTCATTTCACCTTATTGACCATTTGTAGGAGTTCTTGGACTTTTTTGTTCCCAGAATACTGGGAATTTAGATTACCTAACACTTCATTCATTTGGCTAAAATCAACACTGCCGGCATCGCTCTGGTGGAGCTTCTCACCCAGTAGACCAGCCACTGCTGCGAGCTGGATGGAGGGCTTGGAAGCCGCTAGTGATGGGGCGTTTTGTTGGTAAGGGATCGTCCAGCTACGTTCGACCATTTGGCCAGTTGCCATATCTTGGAAGCGTACAAAAACCGTGCCTAACGCGCCTGATCCATCGGCCATTGCCTCGATCTGGTAGAGCGCACTGCCGCTTTCCTCAGCCGCCATTTCAGCTGCATCCACTGCGTCATTTCTGAAGTCTTCTTTTTTAAGTCGATGTTTCTCAAACCCTATCAATTTGTATTTGCCCACTCTATCAGGGTTAAAGACCAACTGGACTTTGACATTTTTCGCGGCAGGACGCAGTGCGCCTGCGATCTGTTTGCCGAATTCTTCACCCGCGTCTTCTGGCTTATCGAGCACGTAGTAGCGACCATCACCTTTGCGGGTGAGCGCCTCTAGAATGCCATCATCCAGCCCGTCAAATCCGATTCCACAAGCATCAAAGGCGATCTCAGCATCACGCATCTTCTCGACCATCGCGGTCATGTTCTCAGGATTTGCATTGCCGAGGTTTGCCGCACCGTCAGTGAGCACCACGATCCGGCTCTGCACGCCCTTCTTCTGACGTGCTAACAAATGTTGCTGCGCCACCTGGACTGCTTGCTCCAGATTGGTCCCACCCTCGCTCGGGCGGTTCTTCATGATTTTTACTAACTCACCGGCGCGATCACCGCTGAGGTCATCGACTAATAAGCGAGTTTCGCGGGCAAAGCTCATGAGGCTTACTCGGTCATTTGGCCCAAGTTGTTTGCCGAGCTCCTCCATCGCACGGAGGACAGTAGCCGCACGGTCAGGTCGCTCCATCGATCCCGATTGATCCAGCAGGACCACGATATTGAGTGGTGTCGAGCGGCCTTGGGCTGCGGTGCTCATTGAAACTCTGAGTAGATTTCGCTGCTGCACGAATGGATGCACGGCTTGCTCCTGCACACAGGCAACTTTCTGCGCCATACTCGGCTTCGGGTCGCCGTAGTCAAAGGCATTGATGAATTCCTCGGTCCTGACGGACTCAGCTGCCGGCCACTCACCACGCTCTAGCAATGCTGCTTTAGCTAGCTTGTACGAAGCATCGCTAACATTGAGCGAGAAGGTCGAGTGAGTCTGATCCGCTGCCGAAATCTCCTCCGTCACGGGCTTTTCCTTCTGAATTTCTAATTCCTTAAGCTTTGCTTTGAGAGTGATATTGTTCTCACCCTTCTTTAAGGCGAACTTGAGCACAGCCTTGGCATCCTCAAGATTGCCTGCACTCTTTAGATCATCCGCTAAAGCGATCGATTCAGCTACAAGAAGATTAATGTTTCTGGTTTCAAATGCTGCTGTAAGCTCTTTACTTGCCAAGCGTTTCTCCTCAGAAATCATTTCGTCTCGACCTTGATCGAGCCTCTTACCACTTAGCGCTATACCATTAGAGCCTCTTGCCCTTGAATCAAAATTCACGTTTGGTGGCACGGCTATTTCCCAAGCTTTATCAACCTCCATCAGCAGTTCAGCACGTGTATGGTCGTAGGCGGCGCGATAGTAGTCAGACTTCATACTCGCGATCTTTTGCATGCCACGGCGTGCTGCTTTGTTGTAGCGGTCAACCCGAAGAATTTCTTTGTACTCGGTATCAGCCTCATCGTACTTACCTAGGTCGTTGTAACCTTGTGCACGGTAAAGGTGCTTACGTACCTTCTCAGTATCCTGAGTATGCTCGGAGCTGAGAACTGGGTTGGTTCGAATTGGGTCATCGAGGTACTCTAACTGCTGTTTAGCTGCCACGTTGAGCGGATCTTTAGCTAGAAGCTTAGATAGAGTCTCACGAGCTTCAGCATAGCGACCTGTACGACGATAGTTTTGACTAAGAGCAATAGAGCCGTCCACAAGATGACCAGTGTAGGCGTGTCGGCGGTCTGCCGCTATTTCGCCAGCAGGCAAGAGATTGAGAGTTTTGTTATATTTTTCAACAGCCTCTCCATATTTACCATCAGCGTAGAGCTTGCGACCTTCAAGCAATTGCGCATCCGCGTCTTGGGTTCCTGCTTCTCTACGCATGGTTTCCCCCTGAATTAAATTTCCTGAAAAACCTTCAGATTCTATGAGCTCATCCGCCTCCTCGGATTTTCCGAGGTTCATGTAGCCCTCACCAATAGAAAGAGCATCTTTTGACCCATCTACACGCATGGAACCAGCAGAAAGCAATGAATACCTAAAGTTGCTATCATCTTTTTTAGCACTTTGCAGTCTACTCTCACGCGTTGATTCAGCATAGAAACTGTCAATACCATCCCGTGTGATGGTAGAATCGCCTGAGCGCTTTCCATCAGATAGATAGTTAGCAACTTCCGCTGTGGGATCACCATGATTGGTTCCGAATCCTCCGCCACCAGAGCCATTTCCGTCACCCCAGCCATCGCCGAAGTCATCTCCATTGGCGAAATCAAGAGACGTGTTCTCCATTGTAATATTGGGAACTGGAACCGCTATTGCGCTAGCCGATCTAGAGGGTATAACTTTCGCCATACTTGAACCCGGAGCTGACGGCTTGCGTGCCACTTGATTTGCTATTTCTGGTCTAGCGATTGATTCTTCATCTCCAACCCAGTAACCGACTCGCCCATCTATTTTCTCAGCTCTCCCTTTTTTCTCGCTCGCAAAGAGACCGCCAGTCAAAGGCACGTAACCTACCATCGGGACAGCTTGGCTTTCTTTGGCTCGAGCAGGAACCCTAGCGCCGACAAATGGCCTATCCTCGTTAAGCAAGATCTCGTCCCTTTCTATCCCAATATCACTTGGAGTTGCTGGAGTCATAGGGAAAACATTACTCTCACTAGCGAAGGGGTCATCTACAGCTTCAGATTTTTTTGCCCCCACCCACCCGATTTCATCAAGTGTTTCTGTTAATACTCCTTCGTTCTGCTCTTCGAGTTCAATACCAGCGTGGTAGGAAATGATCTCGGGTGCGGATTTTACGATTCTGCTGCTCTGTATGATTTTCACCGGAAACATCACTGCCATTATGAATAGTGTGATGAGTAGGCAGGCGGCAATGCTCATGAAACTGCGCCATTGGTGGCGGCTGGTGCTCGGTTCCTTCTGCTCGGCTGCCGCCATTGGTGGCGGCTGTTGGCCGAGCTTTTCGAGCACGCTATTGCGACGCTCGCTAGAGAGTTTCCACTCGGCATCGTCATCTGGCTGGACTGCCGAGTGAATGCCGCCGTGGAGTTCACCCATCTCTAGATAAAATTGTTTCAAGCCTGAGTCCTCGGCGATCATTCGCTCGAGCTCGGCTTTTTCGAAGTCACTGGCTTCGCCGAGCACCATGGCCACAATGCGTACTTCGACTTCTGGGTCGTGCCACACACCTATTGTTTCATCTTTCATCCTCGTTGCTTCCTTTCTATAAATTATTCTGCGCCGTCTACTCCCACACGCTTGAGCCCGTCGCCGAGCGATTTTAGCAAGTGGTGGAGCCGGTAGCCGACATTACCGACGCCGATACCCAGCTTTTCGCCGATCGTTGCGTAGGGTAGATCTTCTTCATACTTCAGCCGGATCAATTCACGATCCGGCTCCGACATTTCGGCCATCAAGGCCCGCAATTGTGTGGCTACTTCTAGCTGGCGGGTTTGTTGGTCAGGTAGAACTTGCGATTCCTCGTGGAGGTCTTCGCCACTCAGCGACTCGCGTTTGTGTTTACGCAGGTGGTTGAGTGCTAGATTCCGCACCGCTCGATAGAGCCACGCTTTCGGTTGTTCGACTTCGTTCCAATGTTGGTGGGCACGCATGAATGCCTCTTGCACCAGCTCCTCTGCCACCTCGCGTCGACGTACTATAGAGCACGCATAGCGCAGTAGCGGCGACTCTTCATCGCGAAAACAATCTTCTATAGATACTTTCGGAGCGCAAATTTCGGCTTGTTCGGGAGTTCCCATCAACTGTATTGGCACGGCATCATTGGTTTGTGACATCGCGTTCTATTGGGTACGACACATCAGCAAAGATATCCTTAGTATATTTTTCAACTTTTTTCATCGTTAGAATATTCAGCCACGCTAAAACCCTCCCGTGAACTACCTCATCATTGTGATCGCTCTAGCGGTTGCTGGCATTTTAGCCTTTTCAAAAAAACTTAACGGATCGAGCGCTTGGCGGGCTACATTGACTCCACTTGCCTCGATCATGGGCAGTGGATTTCTCGTCTGTGCGCCCTTGATTGGAGGGATAGCCGGGCCAACATCGATTTTCTTCATGCTTGGGTTGTTGGTGGTAGCCTACTGCGTGGGAGAAGCCGTCCGCTATAATATCCAGCACTTTGAACCCGTAGAAAACAGCAAAAGTGGCACAGTCCAAAGGGTAGCTTTGGCATCTAGAATGGTGCTCGCTGTAGCTTATTTCATCTCAGTTGCCTACTATCTTCAATTACTAGCAGTCTTCGTGCTGCAGATCTTTGGGATCGATTCAGCTCTCGCATCTAAGGTGTTTAGCTCCTCTATTCTTATTGGAATCTCAGTCGTCGGCATCACACACGGACTGAGCTCGATGGAGAAGCTAGAGAAGTATGCTATTAGCCTCAATCTGGGTATGATCTGCGCTTTGTTAGTCGCGCTGCTCTGCCACAATGTCGGTCTATTCCAATCTGGATCATGGCAGCTGCCTGCTGCTCCTGAGGCATTCTCAACCACCGATTTCCGTATCATCCTCGGACTTCTTATCGTTGTTCAAGGCTTTGAGACCTCACGCTACCTGGGAGCCGAGCACCCAACTGAAGAACGCATTCTCACCATGCGACGCGCCCAGTGGATTTCCTCTGTTATCTATATTGTTTTCATCAGTCTCATGACTGTGCTTTTCCACCCAGGACTGGGTTCGGATGTGACCGAGGTGATCAAACTCACAGCTCCAGTCGCCTTGGTACTGCCAGTGTTGCTCACCATCGCGGCTGTCGGCAGCCAGTTCTCAGCGTCAGTTGCCGATGAAGCTGCCGCTGGTGGTCTGCTCGAGGATGTCTTCAAAATCCCCACCAAACAAGCCTACCTGCTAGTGATGGCCGTTTCAGTGGCCCTCACCTGGATGACATCGGTGACTGAGGTCATCTCTATCGCCTCACGCGCCTTTGCCGTTTATTACTTACTCCAATGTATCGTTGCGGCACTGATGGCAAAGAAAGTTGGCAACCACGGCAAAATACTCTTCTTCTCCTGTATCGGCCTGCTCTGCCTAGCCGTCGCCCTCTTCGGTATCCCGGCTGAGTAGGAGGTAAGAGTATAAAGGAGAAAGTAGAGAGGCTAAAGGGCCGATACTCCATCTCACGATGGGACACACCCCCGAACACTCGCTGCGCGGTGCTATACCTCCGGCATCGTTTTTCTAGGGTGACACATACCCCCAGACATCGCCCCGCGCTGACTGGGGGCTACGAAGTTCTTCACCTCCAGTGAAGCTGGCACCCCAACTTCCTAACTTTTCCCTTTATCCTTTCCCCTTTATCCTTTTCCCTTCCCCCATGAGCAAAGAACTCACCGCCTACCACGAAGCAGGCCACGCAGTCATGGCCCTCCTCATGGGCCGCAGTGTGCAAAAAGTCAGCATCATCGCTTCGCAAAATAGACTCGGGGCAGTGACGATACAGAAAGGGCGGAGCAAACAGGTACAAGACAAGCTCGAAGCCGAAATGCTGATCCTCCTCGCCGGCATGGCGGCGGAAGGAAGGATCTCTGGCCAATACAACCTGCAAGGAGCCGCTCAAGATCTAAGGATGACTGAAAAGCTGGCAATGTCGCGCGCTGGAAATCCTAGGCAGGCGACCAAGCTTATCCATAAGACGCTGGATAAAACCCAGCACCTACTCTCAAACAAAGCCACATGGGCAGCAGTCAAAGCGATTGCCAAAGAGCTACTAGAGCACGAATCTATAAGCGGCCGTGCTGCTAAACATCATTTGGAAATAGCGCATTCTAACAAAAATTTACAGTAATTATAGATTGACGAGTTAGACTCACAGCGTCTTTATTGCTCCTCATGACCAATACAGAAGCAAACAACCCCTACGGAGTTCCTAACTCTAATCCTCAAAACTTCCAGTCAGCTGAAGTTTCAACAGCCGTGGTTGAAGTGCTACGCCGCACTAAAGGCTGGGTCTTCTTTCTTGCTATTCTGGGATATATCGGCTGCGGCTTCATGGTTCTCGCGGCTTTGGTAATGATAGCCGGTATGGGCTTCATGAACTCTCAAGTCGAGAGTGCACTCCCTATCGGGTTCGGGGGTCTGGGTCTCATCTATCTCGTCATGGCAGCTTTCTACATCTATCCATGTATCAAGCTCCACAAATATGCAAAAGCTATCAAGTCACTCATTCAGACACAATCATCGAGTGATCTCGAAGATGCACTTGAGCATCAACGTGGATTCTGGAAATTTATGGGAGTCATCGCATTAGTGATCACCTGCATCTATGCCGCCATTTTCGTGATTGCCATCATCGGTGGAATCGGAGCGGCTGCACTTGCTTCTTAAGCGTTCGGCTTGAGCGCTTTTGCGAGATCCTCTTTCGTCCACTCAGGCTTCGTAGGTGAGCCATCTTCGCGTTCTGGAGCTGTTTGCACAAAGCTGGTGAAAGTGTCCTTCATCGTGACGTAGACAAACATCGTGAGTAGCAGCGCGACGAAAGCACTCTGTACGACTTCGAGCACCTTGGTGTTGAGTGGCTTTTTACGAATCCACTCCATCGTTGCCATGGTGATATGACCACCATCGAGCACTGGGAAAGGAAGCAAATTGAAGATCGCTAAGTTCACATTGAATAGTACCCAGAAGTAGAGGAGACGTCGGATAGGGTACTCACCCAGAAGGATGTGGTATTGCACTTTACCTATGCCCACTGGACCAGAGAGATGCTGCACGCCAATGCTGGAATCGCTAGAGGTCAATGCACCAATAGTCACCGCCATCATGCGGCTAGTTGCTGTTATTTGCTCCCATGGCTCAGGGTAGACTAACTCTGTCTTTTTCACTGAAGCCTTGAAGCCCATACCAATCATTGGTAGTGCGTCATTTTCTGGATCAAGTTTGTAGCCATTGGACGGCACCAAAGACATCGTTTGGAGTGTCAGTTCTTTACCATCTCTAGACACTACTACATCGAGCAATTTATTTGGATTTTCCTGCAAAATACTGGAAAACTGACTGCTACTCCAGATCTTCACACCATCGATACTGAGCACTTTATCATCGACTTTAAAGCCGCTGAATTCTGCTGGGCCGCCTTTAAATAGGCTTCCTACGATGACATCCGAAACGGGGCCTATACCAATTCGGCGGACACCGTCCCGCTTGGTGAAATTACTCGCTTCATCGACATGGAACCCCGTCACGATATCCATCTCACCGACACCGGGTCGCTCGATAGTTAAAGTGATTTTTTCTCCTGTACTGAAAACTATTCTTTCCCTTATAGAATCTAGACTCCCTCCAAATCCTTTAACTTCCTCACCATTGATTTTGATGATTTTATCGCCTTCTTTAAGACCAGCCTTAGCCGCTGGCATTTCAGACGGGATATAGCCGACTGTCTGGGTTTCTAGTAAACTCTTTGGCGTGCCCGCCTGCCAGATGAACACTGCTGCTGCGAATGCGAGTAGGAAACTGAAGAGTGGCCCGGCAAAGGCGACAATGATTTTATCCAATGGAGAAATCGGTGGCAGCGGATTCTCCCGGTCGCTATTGCTACCTTCGATCGACTCCATAGGAGCCATTTGCGGTAGAGCCACGAATCCACCAGCGGGGATTGACCCCAATCCATATTGGACGCCATTGATGGTTTTTTTCCAGATTGGCTTACCGAACCAGATCTGAAAGCGCTCGACCTTTAGCCCGCGCCAGCGTGCGGCTAAGAAGTGGCCGAGCTCGTGGACGAAGATAATGATATTGAAGCTAAGAATAACAGCGAGAATGATTCCGATGTTTCTAAGGATAGTCAAAAAGGTTTCCATAATTATAGATGCAGAACGTACGCCTAAAAGCGTCAATGACAAGAGGATACCTCGATTTACTTCATCGTCGTATTGACTAGGTGTCCCCGACACTAGAGAGATTACCTAGGTTGATGCCTGCAGCGCTCGACAGAATTGACAGAATTAACCAATGAAGTCCGATGCCCTCGCAATATTTCAGAGAGGGTGGAAGGTTGGGTTCTTTTCTCAGCTAAATCATTTGAGGAATTCTGTAGAACTCTACGAAATTTTGTTAATTCTGTATAAAAAATCCCCCGTATCGTGGCCCTGCCCTATTGACTCACTAGATATTTAAGCCATCATGTAAGTATGGCATTCCGTATTGATAAGGCGATAGTGAAGGGCTGGATTGACAATACTACCCCGGGAATTACTCGAGGTGGTCTTGAAGTCAAAGGAATGGATCGACCCGTGAAGATCCTGCTCCGAGGGAATTGTTGGCGAGATTTGGCTGGCACGCGGATAGATTTCACCAATCCGCACCCAGAAGTACAAGAGGAACTCATCGAACATTTTAACAACCTCCAACGCGGAGTGATCGGTGACATGACGGCCTCCAAAAAAATCAAAGCCCCACTCGTCACTCCAGAAGAGATTGAGGAATTCGGGCTGGAAGAAAAAGATATCTCATTCGGCTGGAAAAATGCCCTCAGTCTCGAGTGGTTCAGCTTAGTCAATGGCCGAGTCATGCTCGAAACCACCGGATACAACGTGCGTATTTCCACCCACCAGTGGGAACTCGATGAGGCGGGTGAAAAAAAGCAACGCCGCGACAATGTCATGGCGATGGAGCACTTTATGGAACTCATGCTCACCGCCTCCGAAGCCCAGTCAGAGGTCAAAGAAATCGAAGGTGAAGTCGACGAATTTGAATGGGAAAAGCGCCTCCGAGTACGCGATAGCCTAGAAGAAGCAGCCTGGTTCCTCGGTCAAGGGCCACCAAGCCCAGAAATCGACCCAGATTCCTATGAGATCGAAGAGGTCAGCCTCAATGGACGTGAACCGGTTGTCCAGCATGCCATCTTGGTTCAGTCCCAAGCGCTCGACCTACTAGGCGATGCGATGCTCGATCAAGGCCCACGCAGCGAGCTCGCTCTCTCGACCGCCTATATCTTTGATACCCTCGATGAAACCTGGCCCGAGGAACCACTCGAGCTCGAGAATGGCTATATCGTCGCGGTGCTCAAACGCGCGCTCGAGGCGTGCAATAGCGCCGTGGCTGCCTGTAATACCTTGACCATGGAAGACGATAAATTCGAAGACCTCCGCGTCCACGTGTTCCACCTGAGGAACCTCATCATCGACAAATCCCACGAGCTGCGCGACCTAGAAGACGAGTAGTTTTCCTACACGCCTTCTTGGAGCGACTATCGACATATCTCACTTTTTTAGCACCTCTGACTGTCAGAAGGTCGAAAGTCCGGCTAGAAAGTCTGGTGACTTTGGTTCAATAATAATTAGTGACCACGCGATGAAACTCGACCTTCAGACTTTCGAATTTTTGGCGGTTTAAATCTCAGCACACGACTATTTTTTTGCTTTTAGCCAGCACGATATTAAGGGCACCTCCGGCAACTAGCGTTGGTGGTGCTGGAAAGAATTTCAAGCGAGGCTAGGCGTGATGAGTGAGCGGATTTTTATCCGTGAACGAAGAATAACGCAGCCGTGCGCAGAAAGGCTTTCCAGCCCGAAGGGGGCCTATCTTCAAAAACGAGCTACGCTCGCAAATTTAAAGAATTAATAACTCACACACCGACAGCGGGAGTTGCCGGAGGTGCCCTTATAGGTTTTTTTGCCCTATGTTACCGCGCAGCTTGAGTTTGCCCAAACCATAGCGATCGATTCCAGAGTCTTTGAAATATAGCCACTGGATTATCGATGAAATTGACTTTAATACGTGAGATTACTTAGATACTTGTTCGACCGAACTTGCAGAGCTGGGTGGTCAGCAAGGAGCGAAGGACCGGGGAAAAGCCCCAACCGCTTTCAGTACACCAAAGCAAGCAAGGCTAGCAATAATCCATGTGAGGATATGTCGGCTAGAATACCTTGTTTTTACATCGCTGGGCATAGTGATTGGATGCTTGAGCTAGGTATTTATTCCCAGAAGGTTGTGCTAATCTAGCCAAGAAAGCTCATATTTGAGGGCTGAGCAAGAAAGGTGCTCATGCTAGCACTAACGAGCTCTGCCAGAGCGTCGAGCTGACTGGTATTGGCCGATACCTTTGACGATTCCTTCTGCAACTTTCTGGCGATAATTGCCTTTTTTACAGGCACGGCATTCGCTGCTGTTGGTGAGGAAGCCACCTTCAAATAAGATTGCGGGGTTCTTGGCATTACGGATCACATAGTAACGTGCGTGTTTGACCTTGCGGTCGTTTGCTCCAGTCTTGCGCAATACGGCCTTATGCACATATTGTGCTAGCGGTTTGGAGCGTGAAGAATAATAGAAGGTTTCAATCCCCTTGGCTGCGCGTCGGTATGTACAGTTATAGTGAATCGAGACAAAAATAGAGTTGCCGTAACGGTTGCCGATGGAGGCTCGCTTTTGTAGCGATATGAAAACATCACTACTACGGGTCATGCGGGTGCGATAGCCTTTTTTCTTGAGCATGTACTCCACCCGTTTCGCTGTATCGAGGGCGAGGTGCTTCTCATAGACCTTGCCGTAACTACCACCATAGTCTTTCCCACCGTGTCCAGCATCGATCACAATGGTGCTAAATGCCCTAGCTTGAATGATACCAACGCTGGCGAGCCATAGGCAAGTGATCAATGAGATGAGGCGAGTTAGCGGCATGGAATACTTTTAGAGTAAGCTGTGTGGTGACGCGTCTAGGGCGTAAAAAGCTGATAAGCAACTCGCATAATCAACAGCGTCTGTCAAGGAGTGAGCTCTAGCAGCAACTAATAAGAACGTAACTAGGTAAGCTTAGCTATCAAGAATTCTTAAATTTTTTCTATCCGGGTTAAATTACCCCCTAAATACGGTTTATTGAGGTAAGCTGGGAGGAGTTTTCTCAAGTGCTGGCCAGCGGATGAGTGCGAGGATGAACAATAAAATAATTAGGCCACCGGGGAGAAAGGTGAGCAAGGAGAGAAATGGACTCAAACCTGCTTTTTTGAGAATAATCCAAAAAGGAAGCACGAAGACTCCAGCTAAAATTCCACCGACGATGAGCATGAGGATGATTTCTCCGCCCTGCGGCAACGAGATGAATGCGATCAGATCTAACATATGAGTAGGCTATTCTCCGATGGGACTCTGTCAATCAGCTAAGAACAATAAGACGGCTTTAAAAGTCGAAAAAGTTAGCTAAGTCGCGGGCTTGAGCATGATAGTGACCCGCAGAATAAGTTCGGTGGAATCTATTTTCTCTGAGGCATAACTCCCCTTAAATTCCAATGTGGCGTCTTTGTAACCTTGGGCCCTTACTGAGATTAGTCCGGCAAGGATTGTGTTCGTATGTTTTGAGTCACGTGAGAGTGCCCATTTCCCCGCGCGATAGGTAAGAGCAGAACCTAGTGTGCGGTTTACCATTAAGACTCCGGCTCATTTACGGGTTTAGGAAAGAGATGGTAGATGACTAACAACATAACCGTAGTGATAGCGCACAGTGAGGGGACTGTGCGATGGTATGTTAGAGGAGCCCAGCAATCACGAGTGAGACAATAGCCATGACATTGATGATGATATTCATAGATGGCCCCGAGGTGTCCTTGAATGGGTCACCGACGGTGTCACCGACGACGCAAGCGCTATGCACGTCTGAGCCTTTACCGCCTAAGTTGCCATCTTCCACGTACTTTTTAGCATTGTCCCAAGCTCCACCAGCGTTGGACATCATCAGGGCCATAAGGATACAGCCGAGTAATGCTCCAATGAGAGTTCCTGTGAGAGCGATGGCTCCTGTGCCATTGATGGCATTGAATCCAAACCCGACGACAATCGGAGTTCCTACAGCAAGCAGGGCCGGGAGAATCATTTTTCGGGTGGCTGCTCTGGTCGCAATATCGATGCATTTTTCCGTTTCTGGCTCAGCTTTTCCTTCGAGTAAACCCGGGATGTCCCGGAACTGGCGACGGATCTCGTTGATCATTTCAAAGGCTGCTTCACCAACAGCAGTCATGGTGATGGCTCCATTGAGGAAGGGAACAATGCCGCCGATAAAGAGGCCCACAAAGAAGGTGGCGAGTATAGAGTTATCCGAAAGGTCGAGTGAAATATTTGATTTCTGGATGAATGCTGTGATGAGCGCGAGAGCTGAAAGCCCTGCTGCGCCGATGGCAAACCCTTTACCGATAGCGGCTGTGGTGTTGCCTACAGCATCGAGACCGTCTGTAATCTTACGGGTTTCTGGCCCCATTGCAGCCATTTCGGCAATGCCACCAGCGTTATCGGCTACTGGGCCGTAGGCATCGATCGCCATAGTAATACCCACGGTGCCTAACATGCCGACTGCAGCGAGCCCGACTCCGTAGAGCCCCATAAAATGGAAGGAGATACTGATAGTGGCGGCGAGGGTGAGCAATGGAATGGCAACGGAGCGCATACCGAGAGCGAGCCCAGAGATCATGAGGGTAGCGACACCTGTCTCACCTTGCTTTGCGAGATCGATCACCGGTTTTCCGCCAGTGTAATGTTCTGTAACGAGGCCGATGATGATACCACCGACGGCACCAGCAAAAACGGCAAAAGCCGGGTTGTTACTCAGTCCCATTTGACCGCAAGTGATAAAGGCTGCGATGATATAAAGAACTGCTGAACCTATAGTGCCAAACCTGAGTGCCGCGGCGGGTTCTTTGGCCGCCATGAGCTTGACCATGATAATTCCAAGAACCGAGCAGAAGAGGCCGACAGTGGTGAGTGCGAGGGGGAGGTACATCAGCGTTTCCGCTTGGTCTGTTAGAATCCCAGCCTTTTCAAAGAGTTCAGCACTCCCGTTTTGGGCAATTCTGGCGCCGGCGGCACCAGCAATCGCGATGGTGGCAATTTGTGCACCGCAATAGGATTCAAAAATATCTGAGCCCATTCCAGCGACATCTCCAACGTTGTCGCCGACGTTGTCAGCAATCACACCTGGGTTGCGTGGGTCGTCTTCGGGGATGCCTGCTTCTAGTTTACCCACGAGGTCAGCTCCCACATCTGCAGCTTTGGTGAAAATTCCGCCACCGACACGGTAGAAAAGGGCCACGAGCGAGGCTCCCATGGCAAAGCCTTCCATGATTTCAGCGACGTGGATGCTTTGGTCACCTGTGGCGAAGGCCCAGAATAAAGTTCCTAGTCCAATCAAGCCCATAGAGGCAACTGTTAGGCCCATAACCGAACCTCCAAAGAAGGCCACACTGAGGGCCGATGCTGCCCCTTCATTTTTTGCAGCAATTGTGGTGCGGACGTTGGCTTTAGTCGCAGTGTACATTCCAATAAATCCAGCAAGTGATGAAGCCAAGCAGCCAAAGATGAAAGCGAACGCTTGGTTGGATGCATACTTAGGATCCTGAAAAACGAATATTAAGGTGGCAATGACTACTGCAAATAGGGAAATCAATATGAACTCTCGCTTCATGAAGGTCATGGCTCCCTTGTGGATTTTCTCAGCGATCTCGGCGACCTTCCCGTCACCTCCATCCTTTTTTATAACCGTCCTGAGAATAGCTCCTGCAATTGCTAATCCAATAAGGCCTGCGATGGGGGTGAGGATATAATTGTTAGTCATTATTATGGGTATTTAGGGCTGAAGCTATTCCCCCACACCTGTTTTCTAACAGTAAATGAGTAATTGCTCATCTAGTAAGCTACAACAAAGCAGGTTAGTGGCAATGAAAAAAGGACTGACATCAAAATGATCACATGTGTAGCTCCGGTAACTAGCGATGATGATGCAGAAAAAGTAAAACAAGTAGAGCAAGGCGCATTTCAGACACAGATAAATATCTCTGTGTGAAATGAAACAAAGCTATACGCAGGTTTACTCTTCTGCCCGTAGGGTTCTATTTTAATCACCTAATCTTCGCTTACAAATTTTCAACCTAAACACACAAAACAGCATCGTCGGTAGTTGCCGGAGGTGCCCTTAAAAGTTAAAGATTGCGAAGATGAAAATGGTAAGACTAGCAGTGGATTTTGGTGGCACGCGTGTGAAGTTTGGAATCACCCATGATGGCGTAGTCCTCGCTCAAGATGATTTTGAGGTGATTGATCGCCTGAGCTTTTGCGCGCATACAGAGCCCTTGCGCGAAGGTTTTGAGCAGTTGTTAGCTGAGCTTGAATTGAGCCTAAATGACTGTGATGGGCTAGGCTTGGCAGTTCCTTGCCTCGTCTCTGCAGATTGTAGGCGAGTCACACGTACCTTCCAAAAGTTCGAAGACCTCGTCGGCTTTGACATCCAAGCGTGGAGCCATGAAACCTACGGACTAGCATGCGATATTGAGAATGATGCACGCGCAGCTCTGATTGGTGAGTGGCGTTACGGGGCTGGTATGGGAATGGACAATTTATTTATGCTCACTCTAGGTACTGGCTGCGGTACTGCGGT
>JBLHPP010000005.1:0-23627 GCA_047624385.1 Crocinitomicaceae bacterium | reverse complement strand
CGGAGAGAAAGGGTTATTTTTCAGCCAGTAACCGAGCGAAAACCACTTAAGAAAAGGATATTTCTTGTTAGACCTCCTAAGTAATGTTGTACTTCTCGAAAATTGTATGTCTCATAAATTAGTAATAAATTAAGAAAAACTACACGATGAAAAATATGCCTGCAAACTTGATGTTACTCGTCATAATTAGCTTTCTAGCTGGAACACTCATGCTGGTAGGATCGCTCATTAGAATATTTTTACTTCCTCATGAGGTAGCCAATCAAGTATGGAGCCATAGTTCTCTCGAAGGTATAGCTTTGGGATTCACTGTTTTATTATCAGCTTACCTGATCTGCTCAAAAAACAGACTCAGTCGCTACATCACCCCCCTCATAATTCTCTATTTTTCAGTATCTTCGTATTTATCACATGGGGATGAAGGTGTAATATTTACAGTGATCCTAGCTATTCTAAGTTGGTTTTCATGGCGCTTTCTTAATCATAGTAAACGCATTCAAAAATATTACGCTGGAAATTCCGTTAGCTAACAAGATGCGTCTAATCGCTGATCAGCTATGAGAGCGATCAAATTATGATAAAATTACAAGACAACCCCTTCGTCCAAATCCGCTTCCTCCTTAGGGATGAGCATGCTAGGATGCTGAAGAAATGAATATTCCCGCGATCAATGGCATCATTCGCCGACGCATCTTGTTGAACTATAGGATCACTCCAGCAGTCGTAAGTGCTATCCTCCCCTCAAGGTTTCGACCTAAACTCGTAGGCGGCTATTCCATTGCTGGTATTTGCCTAATCCGATTAGAGCAGATCCGACCGAAAGGGCTTCCGAAGTTCCTCGGTATATCGAGCGAGAATTCAGCTCATCGTATTGCTGTGGAATGGGAGGTCGACGATGGCGAGACATGTGAGGGAGTGTTCGTCCCACGCCGCGACACAGATTCTCGCTTGAACTCGCTCACTGGAGGGCGGCTCTTTCCGGGTGTTCATCATTTCTCAAAATTTCTGGTTAACGATAGTGAAGATTCGATTTCGATGCACGTGACTGGCGATGACGTCCAAGTCCCGCTGGTTGACCTCGAGGTCAGAGCGACTACGGGCTTTCCTGAGTCATCTGTTTTCGCATCGCTCAGCGAGGCTTCAGAGTTCTTTGAGGCTGGATGTGTCGGCTACTCTTCTCGGCCCGATTCTTGTATACTAGATGGGTTGCTACTCCAAGTTTCAGACTGGCATGTGTCGCCTCTGGTAATATCTCATGCTAGATCAAGTTACTTCGATGATTGCTCGATTTTCCCACAGGGTAGCATAGAGCTAGACCACGCGCTCTTGATGCGGGATATTCCGCATGAATGGCATGCTCAGCCTGAGATGGTCTCAGACCAAGCAACAACGAGCAAGGTATCGATCTTACCACATAGTCCGTCCTGAGATAGAAGAGTCATGACGATTCAGCTATTAGCCCAGAAGTCGATGTGCGCCTTCGGTATGTGCGGCATTCCTCTAACTTTACGTTAAATGGGCAATCTACTTTTCCACTACTATGAGTAATCCCCAGGAATTTGTCATCAAAGGCGTTAAATTATCATGTAACCACTGTGGCGCTAACGGCTTCACTTCAAGAAGGGCGCAGTTAAACACCGCTATTATGAACGCATTTGATCTAGATTATCTCAATGCTTCAGCAGACGTGTATGTGTGCAGTGATTGCGGGCATTTGCATTGGTTTATTGAAAATCCATTGAATGGCAGTTTTGACGCTAGTGATACTTCTGATGCAAGCATTTGCTTGGAATGTGGAACGCGTATTCCTCCTAATAAAGAATCGTGTGGAGCCTGCGGCTGGTCATACAAATAGATGATAGCCGCCCAAAGATGCTACACGGATCTGTGTCTTTTTACTCAAATAGTATTATATCGGCGGTTGCGTCACTCTGTGGGGGTGTGTTAACGTCTTAGCAGAGATGAATCAGCAAAGATGCTTAACAGCTGCGGAGGGATACTTACAGTTAGAAATGCCTGTTGAGGCGGTGTTGGAAATTGAGCGCCTGCCGGTGAGTGTGCGACAAGGTATGCATTCTTCCGAGCTAGAGCTAGCTGCTCAAATGATGCAGAAGCATTGGAATCGCGGAGCAGAGTTAGCGAGGCTTCTGTGTAAGATGAAGCCAAGTAAGCGCGCCTATTTTTTGCATGCGGCTTTTTGCCTGCATGAAACGGGAGACACTCTAGCGGCCAAGAACTTCCTAATGAGCGGGCCAAAGAGTCTGATGAAGGACGCGCTGTTTCATTATAATATGGCGTGTTACTCGGCTGTGCTGGGCGACCAGGAGGAAGCTAGTCGTTGTCTGAAGTCAGCATTGGAGCTGGATCCTAGATTGCGCGAGACTGCACTAAGCGATGAGGATCTTAAGGGGATTAAGTTCTAAGTAGGGGGAGTGAGGTATAGGTCTGTTTGCTCAGAGTTACTTACAAACGCTGGGGTTTTATTATTTTTTATAGAAATCGGCATAGAGTGATTGCCAAACGATCTTTGACGATATATGCACCGCTGTAAGTAACTCGGCACAATGTCGAAACACGAAAGGACCATTCATATGGCAAAAGATCTATCAAAATACAGAAACATCGGAATCTTCGCTCACGTTGATGCAGGCAAGACCACAACAACAGAGCGCATCCTAAAACTCACCGGTAAGGTACACAGAACTGGTGAAGTTCACGATGGTGAAGCTACCACTGACTTCATGGAGCAAGAGCAGGAGCGTGGGATCACGATTCAATCTGCGGCTACTTCATGTTTCTGGGACGACCACCGTTTCAACATCATCGATACTCCTGGGCACGTTGACTTCACTGTTGAAGTTTACCGTTCACTCAAGGTTCTCGATGGCGGCGTTGGAGTTTTCTGCGCCTCTGGCGGAGTTGAGCCACAGTCTGAGACAAACTGGCGCTACGCTAACGAATCTGCGGTTGCACGTGTTATCTTCATTAACAAGATGGACCGTGTTGGTGCTGACTTCCTCGGTGTCGTAAACCAAATCAAAACGATCCTTGCAGCTAAGCCGCTCATAATGGTTCTGCCTATTGGGTGTGAAAATGACCTCAAAGGAGTCGTTGACCTCATCACGCGTAAAGCTTGGGTGTGGGATGATTCAGGTCTTCCTGAGAACTATGAGATTCTCGACGTGCCGGCCGACATGGTTGAGCAAGTCGAAGAATATCGTGCTGAGCTCATCGAGACTGCTGTTGAGCAGGACGACGACCTTATGGAAGCCTACCTCGAAGGAGAGGAACCAAGTTTCGAAGACCTTAAGAAGTGCATCCGTAAAGGAACTATCGCTCTGGATTTCTTCCCGACTTTCTGTGGATCCGCATTCAAGAACAAGGGAATCCAGAATGTTCTCAACGGTGTTGTTGACTACCTCCCTTCACCTACAGAAGTGCCACCACAACCAGAAGTGAACGAAGAAGGAGAAGAGACTGGCGAATTCGCTATCGTGACTCCAGACGCCCCACTTCGTGCGCTTGCATTCAAGATTATGGATGACAAGTACGGTGCTCTCACATTCACACGAATCTACTCAGGTAAGATCAACAAGGGTGATACAATTCTTAACACCTTCACAGGTAAGACTGAGCGTATTGGTCGTCTTGTAGAGATGCACGCAGATGAGCGCATCGAGCTCGACTCAGCACAGGCTGGCGACATCATTGCCCTGGTCGGTCTCAAGAACGTTCAGACTGGTCACACTCTTTGTAGTAAGGAGCATCCAGCGACTCTAGAGCCAATGGTATTCCCTGAGCCAGTTATCTCAATCGCGGTTAACCCAATTGATAAGGTGAACGCTGAGAAAATGGGTGTGGCTATCGGTAAGATGGTTAAAGAAGATCCTACTTTCATCGTTGAAACCGACGAAGAGACTGGTGAGACAATCCTTAAAGGAATGGGTGAGCTTCACCTCGATATTAAGGTGGACATCCTCAAGCGTACGCATGGTGTAGAAGTATCTGTTGGAGCTCCACAGGTTGCTTACCGTGAGTCGATCACTAAGACAATCAAGGACAGCTACACACACAAGAAGCAGTCCGGTGGTTCTGGTCAGTATGGTAAGATTGATTACACAATTGAGCCAGGCGAAGCAGGCACAGGTTTCGAATTCGAATCCAAGGTTGTTGGTGGTAATGTTCCTAAGGAATTCTTCCCAGCTGTTGAGAAGGGTTTCCGTACTTCAATGGTTGCTGGTGTTCTCGCTGGATACCCAATGGAAGACGTTAAGGTAACTCTCACTGATGGTGGTTGTCACGCAGTTGACTCCTCAGCAGTAGCGTTCGAAATCGCAGCTCGCGCAGCGTACCGTACATCTATCCCTAAGGCTGGTCCTCAGATCCTTGAGCCAATCATGAAGCTCGACGTGTTCACTCCTGAGCAGAACGTCGGCGATGTGATCGGAGATCTTAACCGTCGCCGTGGAATGATTCAGTCCCAAGACACGACACCTACTGGTGTTCGCGTCAAAGCTGAGGCCTCCCTCTCTGAAATGTTTGGTTACATCGGTGACCTTCGTACAATGACATCCGGTCGTGGTCAGTTCTCTATGGAGTTCTCTCATTACGCTCCGTGTCCACGTAACATCTCTGAGAAGGTGATCAAAGAAGCTGCTGAGCGTAACGCTAAGTAATTTCTCTGAAATCAAATTTCAAAGCGGCCAACGGGTTTATTCCTGTTGGCCGCTTTTTTGTGTTTTGGGTTTATCGATTTGGTCGATGGTGTCCTCAGTATAGGGCACCTCCGGCAACTCCCGCTGTCGGTGTGTGAGTTACTAATTCTTTAAATTTGCGAGCGTAGCTCGTTTTTGAAAATAGGCCCCCTTCGGGCTGGAAAGCCTTTCTGCGCAAGGCTGCGTTATTCTTCGTTCACGGATAAAAATCCGCTCACTCATCACGCCTAGCCTCGCTTGAAATTCTTTCCAGCACCACCAACGCTAGTTGCCGGAGGTGCCCTATAATCAATTATGCTTTGTGGGAACCTGCTGCTACAAAATAAGGTGTCGGTGAAGACTGACCCTGTGTGTGTCAGGTAGGCGGTCTGCTCCTTATTTTAGGCGGCGGGCCGTCTCATTTTTTGGGTGATTAATAAAAAATGGAAATGATTATCGCTTTCCACTTGCCGATTGGGAAGTTATGCGTTAAAGCCCCCGCCCGACTCGGTGTTTGCAACGCATTCGCCGGTCGGTCTGTAGCGCTTAAGCTAAGCTATTAAAAATAAACAGCTGACCCGCAAATTATGAAACCATCAATGCAAACATACTATCAGGAGAAGGTCGTGCCCGCGCTCAAAGAAGAGCTCGGCTGCACTAACCCTCACCAGGTGCCTAGTTTGGAGAAGATTGTCGTGACCACTCACTGTGGCCGCGCAACTGATCGCAAACAGGCTGTAGAAGACTCCGTTGAGGAGATCTCAAAAATCACAGGCCAAAAGCCTAGTGTCTCTTACGCAAAAAAATCTGTAGCGAACTTCAAGGTTCGTGAAGGTGAAGCAGTAGGCGCACGTGTTACCCTTCGTGGTGCTAACATGTGGGAATTCCTCGATCGCTTCATCCACATCACAGCTCCTAACATTCGTGACTTTCGTGGTATTTCGCCAAAGAGTTTCGACGGTCAAGGTAACTACGCAGTAGGTGTAGCAGACCAATCCATTTTCCCTGAAGTTGAACTTGATAAAATCAAGCGCCAGATCGGTTTTGACCTGATCTTCGTAACTACAGCCGATACTGATGACGCAGGCCGCGCACTTCTACGTGCACTCGGTATGCCATTCCGTGAGATCAAGAAGGAAGCAGCAACTGCTTAATTCGCTTAACTAAAAAATTTAAAATAAAGGAATAATATTATGGCAGTTCTTAGCGACCCAATTTCCGATTTTCTTACTCGTCTGAAGAATGCTTCAGCAGCAGGTAACGAATCATTCAAAGCACCTTACAGCAAGATGAAGCAAGATATCGCTCGCATCCTTACTGAAGAAGGTTACATCTGGAAGGCTGAAGTCTCTGGTGAAGGTATTGAAAAAATCATCACAGTGACAGTAAAGTACTCCGAGGCTGGTAAAGCAGTTATCACAAGCCTTAAGCGCGTATCTAAGCCAGGTCTCCGTCAGTATGTCGGTGCAGGTGAAGTTCCACGTGTTCTCAATGGTCTTGGCATTTCAATCCTCTCAACACCTAAAGGGTTGTTGTCTGGTGCATCTGCGAAGAAGCAAAACATCGGTGGCGAGCATCTCGCTAACATCTGGTAGTCCCTAACTTTAACACTATTACATTATGTCAAGAGTAGGACTCAAATCAATCACACTTGCCGATAAGGTCACAGTAACTGAGGCTAAAGGTCTCGTTGTTGTTGAAGGCCCAAAAGGTAAGCTCGACTTCCAACTTCCGCAAGGCATCGGCTTTTCTGCAGAAGGTAACGAAGTAACAATCACTCGTGTTAACGAAAGCCGCCAAGTACGTGCACTCCACGGCACTTCACGTAGCCTGGTTAATAACATGATCATTGGTGTATCCACAGGTTACAGCAAAGATCTCGAAATAATCGGTGTTGGTTTCCGTGCAAAGTTAGCGGGTAAATCCCTCGACCTTAGCCTCGGTAAATCTCACCCAATCCTCCACCCAATCCCAGAAGGTATCAAAGTCACTATTGACGGTACAACTAAGGTAAAGGTCGAAGGTATCGATAAGCAGGCAGTAGGCCAATTCGCAGCAGAAGTTCGCGCATACTACAAGCCTGAGCCGTACAAAGGTAAGGGTATTCGCTATGTTGGTGAATACGTTCGTCGTAAGGCAGGTAAGTCTGTTGGTAAGTAATTCTAGCCAACAAATATTAATCTCAAACTGAATTCACAAAATGAGCAAACTCAATCGTAAATCAGTACGCCAGCGTATCCACACCCGTATCCGTAAAAAAGTTACAGGTTCCGCACAGCGTCCACGTCTTGCAGTAAACTACTCTAACCAGCACATCTACGTGCAGGTTATCGACGATGTTGCTGGCAGCACAATCACAGCAGCTTCTTCCCTTGATAAGTCAATCGAAGGTGCAGCATCCAACGTAGCTACAGCAGCTAAAGTCGGTGCACTCATCGCAGAGCGCGCCAAGGAAAAGAGCATCGAAGCAGTCGTTTTCGACCGCGGTGGTCATCTCTTCCATGGTAAGGTAAAAGCGCTTGCTGAAGCAGCGCGCGAAGCTGGACTTAAATTCTAATCACCCACTAAAGCATGTCTGAAAATAAAGAAAACGCAGCAGCTACTCCAGCAGCTACTCCAGCAGCTACTCCATCTGCTCCAGCATCTACTCCTGCTACTCCAGCGGCAACTACCGGCGCTCCTGCACAGGATCGTGGTGGTCGTGGTCCTGGCGGTCCAGGTAGCCGTGGTCCTGGTGGCCCTGGTGGTCGCGGTCAAGGTGGCCCTGGTGGTCGTCCTGGTGGTCCAGGTGGTAAAGGCGGTCGCCGTGATCGTCCACCACGTCAAGCTCCTCCAAAGCCAACTACCGAAGACGGTGTTGAGCTTATCGAGAAAGTTGTATTCATCAACCGATGCGCAAAAGTTGTTAAAGGTGGGCGTCGCTTCTCCTTCTCAGCACTTATGGTATCCGGCACTCACGAAGGTCGTGTTGGAGTTGGTTACGGTAAAGCAAACGAAGTGATCGACTGCATCAAAAAAGCTGCAGAAGACGCTAAGCGCCGCATGAAGCGTTACGCTATTGTTGATGGCACTATTCCACACGAAGTATACGCTGAGTTCGGCGGCGGTAAGGTTCTCCTCAAGCCGGCTTGCCCAGGTACTGGTGTTATCGCTGGTGGTGGTGTGCGTGCAGTCTGTGAAGCAGTCGGCATCAAAAACGTTCTCGGAAAGTCACTTGGCTCAAACAACCACGCAAACGTAGTTAAATCTACTATTGCTGCACTTGCTCAACTTCGCACCCGCGATGAGGTTCTTGCATCACGAGGTAAACTGAAAGCTAAGTCTCTCTAATTCAACTGAGGTAGCCGTTGCTCAACGGACGGCTACTTTCTAACCATAGAAATTTAAGATAATGAATCTTCACACACTTAAAACTAATCCTGGATCTAAGCATCGCATCAAGCGTCTTGGTAAGGGTGAAAGCTCAGGCCTTGGTAAAACATCAGGTAAGGGTCACAAGGGTCAAAAGGCTCGCTCAGGTTCCGGCGTTCGCGTTGGTTTCGAAGGTGGTCAGATGCCTATTCACCGTCGTCTTCCTAAGCGCGGTTTCAACAATGTTCGTTTCGCGGACAAGGTTGTTGTCGTAAACACTGCTCACCTGCAGAAGTTCTTCGAAGAGGGTGACACTGTAAACGAAGAGTCACTTCGCGCAAAAGGCCTTGTAAAAGGTGCTTTCGACCAGATCAAAGTGCTCTCTAATGGTAACCTCAGCAAGAAGCTTACAGTTTCTGTTGATGCTCTTAGTGTTTCAGCAAAGGAAAAAATCGAGAAAGCTGGCGGCACTGCTGCCTAATACGCCTCGATAATCTAGGTGTTCTGCATCTATTTTAAACTTTATGTGAGGAAGCGCTTGCGCGCTTCCTCACTTCTTTATAAAAGCCGCCCCTCAATCTAACTAAATTATGATTTCCGCATTTGCGAATACATGGAAGGTAGCAGAGCTACGAGAACGCATCATTTACGTACTCGTAATGATCGTTATAGTCCGTCTTGGTGTACACATCACACTCCCCGGCGTTGACGCTGGAGTGATCGATCAACACATGAAAAATATCGCTGAAAAAGGCGGTAGTGACAATGGTATGCTCGATACAATGGCAACTATCTTCTCCGGTGGTGGTCTGCAGAAACTCGGCCTCTTTGCGCTGGGTATTATGCCATACATCTCAGCATCGATTTTGATGCAGCTCATGACAGCCGTCATGCCTAAGCTTTCAAAGCTTTCGCGTGAAGACGGAGGCCGTCAGAAGATCAATCAATACACTCGCTTCATCACGATCATCATTGCTTTGGTGCAAGGTGGCTTCCTCGGCCGTCAGATCTCAAATAACCCTGAGTCACTTCCATTCTTTAGCGGAATTAGTCAGGTTGGAGAATTGGTTCCTAACCCAGGTTTCACGTTCATTGCGATCTTCACACTCACAGTAGTGACTGGAACGTTGCTCTTGATGTGGATTGGTGACCAAATGACCGAGAAGGGTATTGGTAACGGTACTTCGATCATTATCACGATCAACATCATCTCATCTCTCCCGACAGCGTTGGCCCTTCTTTGGAAATCACTCATCAGTGGTGGTACTCCAGCAGGTGCTGCTTTTGTTGTGTTCCTCTTTGCTTTCCTTATCTTCGTAGTGGCTGCAACTATTGCTATCACTCAGGCTCAACGCCGAATCGCCATCCAGTACGCCAAGCGTGTGGTTGGACGCAAGCAATACGGTGGCCAGACCCAGTATCTACCGCTCAAGTTGAACTACGCAAACGTGATGCCAATCATCTTCGCAACTGCGATTCTTGGAATCCCAACAATGATTGCAAACCAGATGTTTCCTTCCGCTGGTTGGGCTTTGACCCTGAATAAGGTTCTCTCGTACGATAGTATTTGGTATTACGTGATCGCTGGTATTATGATCTTCTTCTTCTCTTACTTCTGGGTGGCTACAATGTTCCAGCCATCAGAGATTTCAGAAAACCTTAAGCGTAGTGGTGGTTACATCCCGGGTATTCGCCCAGGTGAGCCAACAGCGAAGTTCCTCGATTTCACGATGACTCGCCTCACATTTGCTGGTGCGATCTTCCTCACCATCATCTTTGCTCTACCATTCGCAGTGTCACAGATGCCTAGGCTTTTCTCCGCTGATCCATTGAATCAGATGATCACCGGTTTCTTCGGTGGTACTTCACTGCTCATCATGGTGGGTGTGATATTGGATATTATGCGCCAAGTTGAGACTCAACTACTCCAGCGCAATTACGATGGATTCCTCCGTCAAGGTAAGCTCAAAGGAGCTGTGGATCGCCGTAATAAGCAACTCGCAGCAAGAAGCAGCGACAACATGCTCTACCTCATAGTAGTGGTTGCATTGCTCTTCATCCTCGGTATCGTCGCTCTTTCAATGAAAGGTTTTTAGAGTCAGCTTCATCTGAAATTTTCAATGGCCGCTAGGATTCAAAACCTGCGGCCATTTTTACTCACTAGGGCAAGCAAATCGTTTGGCGAGTTGATTTTTAATAATAGGTAAATCTATCCATATGCACCGCATCGTTCTTATTGGGCCACCCGCGAGTGGAAAAGGTACTCAGTGCCGCCGGATTAAAAACCTTCTCAATGTTCCGACGTTGGGAACTGGTAAATTGTTGCGTAAGGAGGTCGAGTCTGGTTCTGAGTTGGGGCTTGAGGTGGAAGGGTATTTGAATTCTGGAGCTTATGTTCCTGACCCAGTGATCATGAAATTGGTCAAAGCCTGGATGGCGCAGCGCCCTGAGTCGGGCTGGTTGCTCGATGGCTTTCCTCGTACGCGGGCCCAAGCGGAGGCGTTGGAATCTGATGTTTCTTTTCAGACGCCAACTCTGGCAATTGCGCTGGATGTCCCTCAGCATGAACTTGAGCAACGCATTATTAGTCGCCGTGAGTGCGCTGACTGCGGAATTACGGTCTCAGTGAGTTCTCCTGACGAACAAAGTTGCATAGACTGTAATGGAGCATTAGTGTCGCGAGCTGACGATGATTTGGAGAGCTTTCGCCGGCGCTACGCAAACTACCGTGAACTGACAGAACCGCTATTTGACTACTATAGGGCGAAAGGCAAGTTGCTATCAGTTGATGGTAGCGCTAATCCCGAAGACGTATTCGCTGTAATCAATAATCATCTCACTGAGTAAAATATACTTCCTACAGGATTTCCTAAATCCTGACTAAAATTTTCAACCCAATAATTTCTATGGCGAAGCGCAAAATAAACAAGAACAGGATTCCAATCAAGTCACCACAAGACATCAAAGAAATGCGTGTCGCTACTGAGACGGCGAGTGAGATCCTGCAGGCAACAGCTAAGTTTATCGAAGCTGGGAAGACGACGAGTGAAGTTGATCTTTATGCTGCGGAGTTGATCAAAGAGCACAATTGTATTTCGGCCTTTCTCGGTTACCGAGGTTTTCCAGGCAATATCTGTATATCACCGAACGAAGAAGTGGTACATGGGATCGGCTCTGACCGTGTGATCAAAGAGGGTGATATTATCAGCATTGATGTCGGTGTGCTTAAAAATGGCTGGATCGGTGATAACGCCACAACTGTTCCTGTCGGTAATGTCGATGAAGAAGTTAAGCGTTTGCTCGCTGTAACTGAGCAGTCACTTTACGAAGCATTGGCCTTTGCCAAAGATGGTGAATATCTCGCAGATCTATGTGGAGCTGTAGCTGAATATGTGAAGCCTTTCCATATGGGAGTTGTGAAAGAATTTGTTGGTCACGGTGTTGGCAAAGAACTCCATGAGGAACCTCAAGTTCCTAACTACCGTCCTCTGGGGCGTAGCCCTCGCCTCAAGGAAGGGATGGTTATTGCTATTGAGCCAATGATCAATGCTGGCACACCACGTGTGAAAGTTCTAGATGATGGCTGGACGGTGATCACTGGCGATAAGAAATATTCGGCTCACTTTGAGCACACGGTATGCGTTGGCAAAAATGGACCAGACATACTTACTGCGCGTCCACGTGAAGCGACTCCTGAGCTTTTAGGAATCACTCTATAGGATATATGAGTCATGAGTTGGGGGAGATGCTAGATTTGCTACTTTTCCCTGTTGTCTCACGTCTGTCAAATATGGTAGAACATTCCTAGTGAAACAGATGAAGAGAGCTCAAAGCATATTTACCTCATTGTTACGATGGGGGGCACTGAGTTCTCTTTTTTTGTCTGTAGCCACCCTACAGGCGCAAAATAATCTGGTGAGTAATGATGTGGAGCCAGCACCTGAGCTGGATGCTCCAGTCAAGCGCTCCGCAGATCTAGCCGCGATCCAGACTCGCCCGGATGCAAGGACGATGACTTTGTCGATCCCCGGCCTGCGCGGTCAGATTCTAGATCGGTATGGTAATCCATTGGCCCAAAATAAGGTCGTTTGGTACCCAGCATTACAATTTAAGCAATTCGAGAATGCTGACCGAGATTTTGTTGTGGACTGGGCCCGTCAGCGGATTGCAAAGGCAAATGAGATATTTGGTATCATCTGGACAGTAAAAGACGATGATTTGTGGCAACATTATCGCCAGCGTCGATGGTTAGCGATGCCGTTCACCCATGTGGTGGAAGCAGAGCGTAAGGTATTGCTGGAGCCTCAATTGATTGATGGTTTGGTGTTGCACCCTATTTACCAACGGCATTACCCACAGGGGGAGCTAGCAGCACACATGATCGGATACGTTGGTTCTAAAGGGAAATTAGAGAAGGGCCCTATCAATTACGGCGACCCTATTTTTGAATTCACCGAAGGCCGTGCAGGCTTTGAAAAACTCTATAATGAGCAGCTCACGGGCATCCCTGGGCTAAGAAAATTACAGTTCGATTCCTCAGGGGCAGAAGTCCTGCGTGAAGATAAGCGGGCACCCCAGCAGGGCGGAACAGTGGTCACGACACTTGATCTTGAGTGGCAGAGGAGGGCTGAGGAAGTTCTCGCAAAGCACGCACACAAAGGGGCTTTGGTGATTATCGATGTGCGGACAGGAGAGGTTGTGGCTATGGCGTCTAGGCCATCCTACAATCTCAATACCTTTGTGCCGTTTATTACCTCTAAAGATTACGACGTACTTCGTGAAGATCCCGATGCGCCACTTTTTGCTCGTGCCTACCAGGCCGAGTATCCACCGGCGTCTACATTCAAGGCTGTGGTGGCGCTCTCGGCACTACAAAATGGTGTGTTAGATAGGTACACCCAGATCGATACGCCAGCATTTGTTCAGCTGGGAAAACATCAGATGTGGAACTGGTCGAAAAAGCCTGAAGGCCTGATGGATATAGTCAAAGGACTATATCGTTCTAACAACCCATTTTTCATTCGAATAGGTATTGCCACGCGACCTCAAAACATCATCAGGACTGCTGAGCAGTTAGGTTACGGTCACAAGACTGGTCTTCCCTTGGTGGGCGAGAAAAAAGGTTTATTGCCGAGTGATGAATACATGCGAAAGCACCACAAGCGCCGGATGACCGATGGTGACACCGCCAACATGTCTATCGGCCAAGGAGTTGTTTTAGCCACACCATTACAAGTGGCACACGGAATGGCCGGCATTGCCAATGGTGGGAAGCTACCTAAATTGCAGTTGGTGCGCCAGGTGCAAGACGCGAATGGCCGGATCATTTCCTATAATCGAGCTGAGCCGCGACAGTTGATGAATATGAGGGCAAGTGATGTGGCGTTAGTGCAAGAGGGTTTGATGCGAGTGGTCAATGATCCCGCCGGAACTGGTAAGCGAGCTGCGCTGAGTTACACTATTGTTTGTGGGAAAACGGGAACCGCCCAGTGGGGTCCAGAAGATAGAAAACAATACCTTGGTTGGTTCGCTGGATTCTTCCCTTTAGATAATCCTAAATATGCCTTTGCAATGGTTTACGAAGGTCGTCCGGGTGAGAAAGTGGCTGGCGGAAGTAAGGCTGCTCCGATGGTAAAAAGTTTTTTTGAGGATATTAAAGAGGATGTCATGTTTCGCGTGAATCCACCAGTAAGAGCCATGGTTATTCTAGAAGATGAGCCTGAGGTTTTACCTGATGATCTAGGGGTGCCTGGGCGAGCAATGATCATTGATGAAGCTGCTACAGTTCCAGATGCTCCACCTGCGCCAAGAGCAGTGCTGGTAGAAGATGAAACTATCATCGTTCCTAGAGCCGCTCCCCGTGCCGTGCCGGTGGAACCAGAAGTCGATGTGCCAGATCTACGACCGCTGCCTGAAGGTGTCATCGAGCGGCCAGAGACACCAACTCAGCCGAACAGCTCTAGAGCTGTGATTATTCAAGAATAAGAGCGCTCTGTCTATTCTGCTTTGAGTGACTTATAGAGTGGGCAACTACTGAGTTCCAGCTCCACTCCATCACGGTATTGTTCCAAAATGGTTCTCGAACGCTTGGCTAACATCCGTCGTACTTCGCGGCGTTTGCCCTTTTCGCGGGGAATGGACATGTCGTCGTAGGCGGTCGTTTGGTGTCGCATCCATGCTATCACGGCTGATTCAGCACGCTGCTCGATAGGGATACGCTGAGTGCGGGCTACCGTGCCGCTGCCAACTGGGACTGCGTGTTCTGCTACTAGTTTTGCCATCTGGTCCTCTAGTTCGTCGTATTGGAATGCAAAATTCAGAAATTGTTGGACTGCTACGGTGAACTCTAGCACATAGCGTTCCTGCTCCTTCCCGCGGCGCGCTCTGCCCGCATCTAATTTCTTCTGGTAGGATGGGTCTTCACGTTCACTCACGAGAATTTCACGGAGTGCTTTGATACGTAACGCTGGTGCCCAGATACCACGGGAAAAAAGCTTTCTGCCTTTGGGTTCCTTGACGGTCCAGCTGGGGCCATCTTTTTTAATCCGGCGTGACAGGGCGGCATCGCCAGGCGGTAGAAGCTCCCAGCCTTCTGGGATTTTGAGTTCTTTTCCCTCAAGGCTGACAACGTAACCAGCTTTTTTACTAGTTCGCGCTTCTAGAGTCTCGTGTGCCATGAATTAATTGTGGAATTAGGCGTCAGCCATCTCTAGAGCGAGAACCGCGCAGCCTATGATACCAGCTTCATTAGAGAATTTAGCAGGAATTATCTTCAGGTGGTCGCGGAACGGGGCACTAAGCTGAGCGGCCACATGTTTGCGTAGTGGTTCGAATAGTGTGTTGCCTGCTTTGCTGAGGCCTCCGCCGATGATGAATGCCTCGGGGTTGAGTATCCAACAGCAGTTTGCCAAGGTGCAGGCAAGTTTTCGAGCGAAGTCATCCCAGCACGCGAGGGCCACACTACAGCCACCGGTTGCGGCGGCATCGAGGGCTGCGGGGGTGCAGTCGTCGATGAATTTTTCGATACCAGCTTCGAGGTAGGCCCGCTGAGCGTCGATGGCAAATTCATTATTGCCAATATAATCTTCGAGAGCGCCCGGATTGTTGTAAGCGCCGACTCTGCCATTGTAGTTGATAGATGATTGACCTAGCTCGCCAGCGACAAATTGTGAACCGCGTACGATTTGGTTGTTCACGATCACTGCGCCGCCCACTCCTGTGCCAAGAGTGAGGCAAATGAGATGTTGGTAGCCAGCGCCAGCGCCGAGCTTCCATTCGGCAATACCCATCGCGTTCGCATCATTTTCTACTACACATGGAAGACCGGTTTTCTCCGTCAGTAAATCGCGTAGTGGGATATCGACCCAGCCTGGAACATTGGTCAAATTATGAATTCTGCCAGTACGTGAGTCTACAAATCCGGGTACCCCGCAGCCTATAGCTTTTATGTCGCTGTGCTCCTTTATGAGCGCGTTGGCTTGGTCGGCAATAGCTTTGATGAGCTCCGTCGGAATGGGATAATCTTTAGGGACGATTACTGGTGCTTCATCGATGATCTGCTTGCCGAGTACAACTCCAATTTTGATTGAGCTGCCGCCAAAATCGATACCGATTGCTTTGTCTGTAAATTCCATGCTGATTGAGTGGTATGAATTAAAATTGTAATAAGGCAGCTCTGCGAACTCCTTCTAGGGTAAGAGTGGGCGAGACGTGGTCTATCTCGGGGAGGCCCTCAGCGATGAGATCTGCGTCACCACCGGTTGCTACAATAATGGGCTTTTCTGCCATTTCACTGCTGATCTTTTGAATGATCTCTTTGATTAGTCCACGGTAGCCGAATACGGCGCCGACGAGCATTGCTTCACTCGTGGATTTACCAATCGCGTTGGCGGGTTCAGCGAGCTCTATTTTGGGGAGCAGCGCGGTGCGTTTTGAGAGGTTGTCTGTCATTGATGCTAAGCCTGGAGCAATCACGCCACCCAGGTAGGTGGCATTTGCTCCAATGGCATCAAAGGTGACAGCAGTGCCTAGATCGATAACTATTGCGGGACTCCCATAGAGGGCATGGACTCCAGCGGCATTAGCAAGCCGGTCAGCACCAATCTGCTCAGGCTTTGGGTAATCGATATGAATCCCCATCTCGGTTTTGTAGTCGAGATGGTGGAAGGGGACTTCGCTAAAGTACTGGGCGATGATGGCGGCTTTCTCCGGCACTACCGAGCAAAGCATCACAGCATCAAACTGTTGATCGATAAGCATATTGTCTAATACTGTGGGACTGACCTCCTTGGTCGCGACTTGCCCCAACCAGCATTCCAATCCATCGCGTGTGCCGATGGTGAATTTGGTTCGGGTGTTCGAGTTGTCGATCAGTAGAAAACGCATATTCAAGTGTGTTTGAAACATTGAATTGCCATGCACGAGAGCAATAGACAAGCCATTCCTTTAACTTTCAAAAGGCTTGGTTGCTAAATTTGAGCAATAAAAAGGGAGAGGCTTTCGCCTCTCCCTAGTGCTAAATGAATAGAGCTTTGAGAAATTAGTTAGCTGAGTCGTTGTACGCTGGCACACCGTGCTCTGCTACGTCGAGGCCTTCGTGCTCTTCCTGCTCGTCAACACGCACGCCCATTACAAGCTTGATTGCGTAGAATACGATGAAGGAGCTTACGAATGCGAATGCTGAGATTGAGAGTGTTCCGAGAAGCTGTACTCCGAAGTCTGCTCCACCGAATATAGCCACACATAGTGTGCCCCAGATTCCGACCACACCGTGAACTGAGATAGCTCCTACTGGATCGTCGATCTTGATCTTGTCGAAGAATCCAACTGCTAGGACTACGATCACACCACCGATTGCACCTGCTGCGAGGGCTTCGAATGGAGAGATAACGTCAGCGCCAGCTGTGATGGCGACGAGTCCAGCAAGCATTCCGTTAAGGGCCATTGAAAGGTCAGGCTTCTTGGTGAGAATCCATGACATTGCGATAGCTGCAAGTCCGCCAGCGAAACCAGACATTGCTGTGGTTACGAATACGCGTGAAACATCAACTGCACTTGCAGAGAGTACTGATCCACCGTTGAATCCGAACCAGCCGAGGAAGAGGAGGAAGACACCAATGTTAGCAAGGGGAAGGTTGGATGGGAGAATCGGCTTGATGCCATTCTTTGTATACTTACCAAGACGCGGTCCGAGTACGATCACACATGCAAGTGCTGCGAAACCACCAAAGGCGTGTACGAGTGATGAACCAGCAAAGTCAGCAAAGCCCATGTCGTCGAGCCAGCCTGCACCCCACTCCCATGAGCCGGTGATTGGGTAGATGAAAGTAACAAGGATAGCAGCAAAGAGCATGAATGAGCCAAGTTTGACTCGCTCAGCAACAGCACCAGAAACGATAGTTGCGGCTGTGGCTGCAAACATTGCTTGGAAGATGAAGTCTGACCAGTATGTGTAGTCAGCGTATTCGCTTGTGAGGTTTGCTGTGGTGTCAGCACCTTCAGCAAATCCATTAGCGATTGGAGATCCTAATGCGATTATGTTGTTAAAGTCTCCAGGGTACATTGCATTGAATCCCCATAGCATGTAGCCGACTGCGCCGATGCAGACGATGAAGACGTTTTTGAACATGATGTTCACTGTGTTCTTGCGCTGACACATGCCAGCTTCCACGGAGGCGAAGCCTAGGTGCATAATGAACACGAGCGCTGCGGAAATAAGGATCCACAGGTTATCGATGATAAATTTCACTTCGGTCGTGGTGGGAGCTGCGTCCTCACCTGCGAGGGCTGTGCCCATCAGACCGAGTGAACCAATTGCTGTACTGAGTAGTAGTTTGTTCATAGTATATAGACTAATTTTTGTTGTCTAAATGTCAGTCAAGCATTTCGCGTGCCAACTTTGATCTCTGGTTGATATTTTTTACTAAATTTAAATCTTTAATCTTCCTCACTGATCTTACTTTATTTGTATTAGACGGTTGTGGTTAACTTCTTGCTGAGCCTTTCAGGCCTTTGATAGATGTTATGTCGAGTGGTCATTGAGCTGCTGAATGCCGAAAATCAGATATCTAGGGCAGCTCCGGCAACTAGCGTTGGTGGTGCTGGAAAGAACTTCAAGCGAGGCTAGGCGTGATGAGTGAGCGGATTTTTATCCGTGAACGAAGAATAACGCAGCCGGGCGCAGAAAGGCTTTCCAGCCCGCAGGGAGCCTATCTTCAAAAACGAGCTACGCTCGCAAATTTAAAGAATTAATAACTCACACACCGACAGCGGGAGTTGCCGGAGGTGCCCTCTAGCCTAATCGATTTGGCGCGATGGCGTGAGTGGAGTGAATGGCCTTGACGGATTTGCTTTGGATGGGGAGTCTTTTGGTATGTCCGCAGTAGCTGAGCCTTTGATCGATTACCTCCGCCAATTAGAGCGCCAGGGGGAAACGCATGTGCATCTGGATGATCGTTCTCGCTTGGTTTTAAGGGAGTTCTTTATGAGGTCGAGAGGCAGACCAAGTCATCTAGCTGGCCAACCACAGGCCGCTGCAGTCATTGCTGAGGTGAAGGTGGAAAAAACCAAGGTTCCTTTCGCTGAGGTGGCTGTTGCTGCGGTGGCAGAGGCATCCGCTCCGCCAGCTGAGTCGCTAGCTCCTAGCCAGCAGGCACCATTGAGTAAATCTCTTGAGGGACTGAAACAGCAGATTGCGCTGGATTCGGATTTAAAATCTCTAGGGACTCTACGCGACAAATTAGTTTTTTCTGAGGGTGAAGTAACTTCAGACGTCCTGTTGGTAGGTGAGGCTCCGAGCTATCACGATGAGAGCAATGGTAAGCCATTCTCTGGTCCAGCAGGTAAGAAGATGGAGGCCATTTTAAAGGCGATGGGGCTGAATCGCGAGGAAGTCTATCTGACAAACATGGTTAAGTACCGTCCAGCGATGGCGAATCAGACCACCAACACTCGGAAGCCAAGTGCGGATGAGATTCAGGTGTCGATGCGCTATTTGATGGCTGAGATCGAAGCCGTCAAACCTAAGGTCATCATCGTGTTGGGCGCTACAGCGGCCAAGAGCCTAATCGGTGCGGACGTGCCGGTGGCGAATATGCTAGGGCAATTCCATAAAGTAGCTGGGGTGCCAGTCCGTGCGACCTACCACCCGAGCTATCTGCTGCACGCAGGTGCGACAGATGAGAAGCGCGCGGTGTGGAAGGACATGCTGGCTGTGATGGAGTTGTTGGAAATGCCAATCAGCGAAAAGCAGCGTGGTTTCTTTAAGAAGTAGCGGGCAATGGCACTTACTTATGGGGCTTGATCGTCAATCGACGTGCTTGACGATTTAGACTTCTTGAGGGGGGTAGCGAGTAGCTAGTATTCAGTAGCTAGTATCTTGGTAGATGGAACAATATCTAGGACGATGAAGCAAAATGATGCGTCTCAAAGCTCACCAAAATAGACTTATACCATTAGTGAATCAAGGCTAGACGAGGGAGTGGTGCGAGCAGCATGACTGAGGAGAAACGCCGATTTATCAAGAACGCGCCCAGCACTCAAAGCTTTTCGCGTAGCGCATTTTCCTAAAACCCTCAAAAAGAACATTTGTCTCTTTGGTTTTGCTAAGTGGTATTAACTAAGTGCCATTGGAAGTAGTGGGTTAGGATGAGCTGGAGCTGACCTATGGGGCGTCGGGGGGTAGTTAATAATATGGCTTGGCGAAGGTTGTTTTAAAATCTTATATTCGCTGAAAGCTACGCATTTTGTTATTCGTATTATTCAGGTAATAACACACAACCTAATCCACAGATCACTCTAGATTTCGCCATTTGGCGCTTGATATAGAGCAAAAGTATATGAGGTTATTGGTGTTTTTGAATGATAGATAATTAGATGATATTTCTTAAGTACACCAGCATTGTCCTAGCTGTCATTGCCGTCATATTTAGCGGATTTTTTGACAGTTTAGAAATGGATCTAAGCTCTCCTTGGCAACTAGTAGTGGGGAACATTCACCCTCTTTTACTTCACCTTCCAATTGGTGGCCTAGGCGTCATCATACTACTCGAAATCGCCAAAAAGCGGGACTGGGTTAAGGCTGATAACAGCGTGCTCTATTTCATACTCCTCTTTACGAGCTTGGTTGCGAGCGCTTCATTTTTTAGTGGGTTTGTATTATCCATGCAGGGTGGTTACCCTAGTGATTTGCTCAGTAATCACCTATGGAGTGCTGCCATCTACGTTAGTTTTTTAGCATTATCTGCACTCCTCAAGGGGAGGCTAGCAGGGAAGGGAGGGCGCACTTTATTTTATAACCTAAGTATCGTTGGTGCCTGTGTTTCCATGGCACTCACCGGTCACTATGGAGGACTAATGAGTCATGGCGACCCTCTAGCGCCATTTTTTGTTAAGGATGAAGCAACTGTCACTGTCGATGTGACAAAGCCAACTGAAGAGCTTCTTGTTTTCAGCGAAGTTGTGCATCCAATCCTGAACGCCAAGTGCTATTCATGCCATGGCAATGGTAAGACGAAAGGCAAGCTCAGTCTCAATAGCTATGATGAGATACTCAAAGGTGGGAAAGCTGCGGGCGACACATTAATTCCTGGGGATACTCAGAAGAGCTTACTTATAAGTTCACTCATGCATCCCATAGATCATGATAAACATATGCCTCCAGCCAAGCAGACCCAGCTTTCGGCAGGCGAGATCGAGATTCTCACATGGTGGGTTGCTAGTGGAGCTAAGCGTGATGTTACGGTTGCAGAGGTTGAGCCTCCCAGCGCGATATTGACGGCTATTACCGAGCTGGTTCCTGAAGAAGTACGCCAGAAACGCGAAATCGACCGGCTGCAAAAAATTGCTAAGCAAAAGCTAAAAGCCAAACAACAACGGCTTGTATTGCATCGTGAAATTCAGACAAAGGTACCAAGCAAACTGAGACCAATGCTCAGGTTTGTCTCACCCCACGATGCGAGCATCCATTTTTCCTCAGTATCACTTCAAGACCAATTTGGTGACAACGACTTCGCCGCACTTACAGACTTTTCAAAGTATTTCACCTCTGTGGATCTGAGTCATTCTTCAGTCAGCACACCCACAATCAAGGCTCTGTCGTCATGCCCGAACCTCCATTGCCTGCGTCTAGCTGATACCATGATTAGTGTGGAAGATGTGGCTCAACTGAAAAATTTAAAAGCTCTAGAGACTCTCTCACTGCATAGTACTGATATCGATGCTACTGTGCTGGAACATTTGAGTGAAATCCGCTCACTTCGGCGACTCTACCTTTGGTCGACAAATGTCTCCGCTCCAGATATCGAGGTATTTAAAAAGAATCACCCACAAATTCAAGTAGTCTATTAAGTCATGCCAAATCGAACGGTTAAAAATATTATTGTGACCCTAGCTCTAGCTCTAGCGACTAGCGTTGGGGCATCTGAACACAGTGATGTGCAGTACGAAGCAAGGCAGGTAATAGCGCATAAGTGTTGGAAATGTCATGGCTCGGAGCGTGATGAAGGTGATTTGCGGCTTCATACTAGGAAGCATATTCTCGACTCAGGTTCGGTTGATTTAAAGAATCCTGACCAATCAAAGTTACTCCAGCGCATTCTTCTTCCTGAGGGGCATAAGGAGATCATGCCACAAGAATCTAGTCCCCTGAGCAAAGAGGAAATAGCGACCCTGACAGAGTGGATTAAAGGCGGGTTGAAGTGGGATGGCCGAGGTGCTTTCAAAGAGGCTCCTTTGGCACTGCGTGAAGTAAAAGCGATCGCTAATAGTAAGTTCAACAATCGCATCGACCAACATGTGGGGCAGTATTTTATAGATCAGGATATCGGATGGAAGCCGGTAGTAGAGGATAGGATATTTCTTCGTAGAGCGTATCTTGATAGTATCGGGCTATTGCCAACTGAGGCGGAGGCCACCGAGTTTATCGCGAGCAAATCTCCTAATAAGAGAAAAGAACTCATTACTAAGTTACTCAGTCGAAATGAAAGCTACCAACAGCATTGGCTCACCTTTTGGAATGATTTACTCCGTAATGACTACACGGGCACTGGCTTTATCACTGGTGGCAGAAAGCAAATTACCAAGTGGCTGCGCAACTCTCTTCAGACTAATAAACCCTATGATCAGATGGTAAGAGAGCTCTTTAGTTCTAACAAAGGTTCGCAGGGATTTATCAAAGGAATCCAATGGAGGGGGACTGTCTCGGCTAGCCAGACAGTAGAGATGCAAGCGGCTCAAAACTCCGCTCAAGCATTTTTAGGAATCAACATTAAGTGTGCTTCATGCCATGACGCTTTCACCTCAAACTGGAGTCTCCAACAGTCTCACGAATTTGCTTCTTTCTTTAGTAAGAAAGGATCGATCGATATCCACCGCTGCGACAAACCCACAGGGCGTAAGGCGACACCAAAGTTCCTCTTCGACGGACTCGGGGTTATTAAGCCTAATACTCCTCTCAAGGAAAGGCTTGAGGCGCTAGGAAAAGCTCTGACAAACAAGGAAAATGGGCGCTTCAGCCGCACGGTTGTGAACCGTTACTGGGGGCTCCTTATGGGACGCGGACTGGTTTTTCAAGTCGACGAATTGGATTCTATCCCATGGAGCTCGGATGTCCTCGATGACTTATCCTATCGCTTCGTCGAAAATAATTATGACCTGAAGTGGTTGATCACTGAAATCATGAGCTCACATGCCTATCAGCTACCAAGCGTCCATTCAAAATCGAGAAACCAACTCGCAAGTAGTAAATATGTTTTCAGAGGACCTATTGTTAGGAGGATATCAGCCGAACAATTTGCCGATTGTTTCTCACAGACAGTCACTCCTATCTACTCAGTCAATAAGCAAGGGGCCATTATCCGAGCCTGCGATAAACCGCGAGATCCATTCCAATCGGCACTAGGGAGACCAAACAGAGAGAATGTTACCTCGAAGCGTTCGGAGCGAGGTAATTTACTCGAATCACTAGAGCTCACTAATGGCACGATACTTGACACGGCCTTGAAGAAGGCTGCTGAGCAAGCACACAAAAAACACGGAGCGAGTGTGGAGGGATTTATTAAGCCGCTCTTCCTGAGCGGGCTGAATCGGCAACCTACTGAGAAAGAACTTCGCTTGCTGGTTTCCTTCTATCAAGAAAATCAAAAAGCAGTGGCTTATCACGATATTATCTGGATCTTCATTAACTTACCTGAATTCCAGTCGATCCTCTAACACTAATCAAAGACTCTACCATGCAACGAAGAAACTTTTTAAAATCACTCAGTGCTAGTACTTTGGCTACCTTAGGTGCGACGGTTCCCAGCCGAGCATTTGAAGTCAAACATGACCTCAGCACATCCACTGCAGATCACGTGATCTGGATCACGATGGCTGGCGGAATGGCACATACTGAGACCTTTGATCCAAAGTTATACACCCCTTACAAAAAGGGACTTCATGTCGATAAGGTTCTCTCAACATTCCCTTCGATTCCGACAAGTGTTGACGATCTTTTAATCTCTAAGGGATTAGAGAATATGGCGGAGGTGATGCACCTTGGTACGGTGATTCGTTCATACCAGGCGGCGGATCTAGGCAATATAT
>JBLHPP010000004.1:0-23811 GCA_047624385.1 Crocinitomicaceae bacterium | reverse complement strand
TAGCGCGACTTATCGCCATCGCGGAGTTCGCAAGCTTCGTGCTCACCTGTGGACGCACCACTAGGTACTGCTGCGCGGCCGAATGAGCCGTCTGCTAGAGTGACGTCAACTTCGACAGTTGGGTTGCCACGGGAGTCAATGATTTCGCGTGCGCGAATATCTTCAATTGCTGTAAATTCCATAATTTTGGTTAATGTGTGTGTGGGCTCAAATGTGGTAATGAGCCATGTGTAGGTAGTTTGAGCTCTCACCTGAGAGCTCAATCAAAAGCAACGCACTCTATGCATTCCTTTTATAAAATGAGTGTTAGCCTTTGTTGTAAGCTTCGATTTTGGTAATAGTCATTTTTTTAGACTGAACCTTGACTACATCGCCAATTTTAAGACCGAGCATGCTGTCACCTAACTCAGAAAGGTAGGAGATAACGTTGTTATCTGTGTCAGAATCCCATGCTCCAAGAACTGTGTATACCACAGAGCCTTTAAAGTGAATAATTGAGCCAATGTTGACAATGGCAGTCTCTACGCCTGAAAAATCGGTACCTTGAACGCTCGAAAGTGATATTTCCATGTCTGCCTGACGGCGCATAAGCACCTTCTGGTAGTCCTTTGCCATGTGATATTCAGCATTCTCACGGAGATCACCGTAGGAACGAGCAACCTTGATTTCCTCACGGTTCTGAGGAATTTGGTTCGTAATGAGGTCTTCGAGGTCAGACTTGCGTTTAGTAATGCTATCCCATGATGAGATGACACCATCGTCCTTCTTCTCAGCACCATCACTATTCACAAGCTCTTGAGTCGCGGGGCAGGCCTTGATCACGCGAGCCATCAAAGACTTGCGGTCGAGTTCAGCAAAGATTTGTGACTGATGTAGCTTACGCGCAAAACTGCGAGCTTCATTGATGTCTGAATTTTCTAGCAGGTCTGGAATGAGCGTGCGGTCTTCCATGAAGTAGGATTGGAGGCGGCTACTTTTACGTGGTCCATCGTCCATCACATCGCGTTCAAGCAAACTAAGGATAGCGTTACCGACTTCAACGTCGAATACTGGCTCAGCAGATTTCTTACGCTCGCGGCAAACCCACAGAAGTGAATCAGCTCCAAGAATACGCCCGCCAATGTGTCGGCGGAGGAAAGTGTAAAGATCAGCTTCCTCATCATTCTCGATTAGAAGTTTTGCAATCTCCGCAAGACCACGAGGTCCGACAATATCAAAAATAGCAAGTAACTCAGCCACCCATGAATCACCAAATGCAGCAGGGTAAGCCTCAAAAACCATACGCTGACGTGCGGCAGGAAGTGAGCCGAGCTCAATACCAATTTTAGCTCCTTCGTTCGCAATAACATCTGAAACACGAAGCGCAGAGGCGTCGAGTTCCATCACATCAGAAACAGCCATAAGTTCGTCTCGGCCTACCAATAGATCGAGAGCTTGGCCAAGGTGAAGCTTCATCCCCTTACGCACAGAATCATCGATGCTTAGGTTGATGGCTTCTTGGGCTTCAGTATTTCCCTTAAAATGTTTAAAATCTTTAATGATGGCTTCGAGAGCGCGGGCTTTCGATTTAAAATCACGAGCTGCGTCGAAGTCCTGCAACAATGAATCAGTTGGTGACACATTCTCATCGCGGAGCACTAATGGCTCAGTACGCTTTGTTGGAACGACTGCTGCACGGCTAGCACGAAGAAGTTTCTTTGCACCATCCCACCACTTTTTGTAGTTCTCTTCAGGAACAACGGAGCCAATCAATTCACGTTCGAGTTGGTCAATCTTCATTGTGCCACCATTACTCTTGAGAGTACGGCGAACGAGCTCTACAGGATCACTAACAGACAACTCACGGAGTTCATCCATAGCCTCTAACTTCTGAGCTCGGAAGTGATCTGCTGCAAGTGCTTCAGTCTTAGCTATAGCTAATTGAAGCCCCATAGTCTGATCTTCATTCTTCTCGAAATCAATCGTGATTTTGCCACTGCTGATATCCCAATCAGTGACTTTGCCGGCTCCCCAGCTTTTGTGGAGACAATATTGCCCAGGGGCAAGTTGTGATAATCGTGTGCCGATTTCTTGAGAAATCCGCCCAGCTTCTACGAGTGGTGCTACATCAGGATGCATAAAGTCAACTTGGATCTACGATTTACAAATAGCAATCCTATACCATAAAAAAATTCAAAGAAGCTCGTCGACTCTAATTTTCTAATAAAATGATATAATCCCTCTCAGAAATGAGCTGAGACCCTTTAAAATCAAGGGTCTGAAGATTCTTGTAGTGCACACTTCTGCTCTACAGTTTTTTACGGCGCTGGTGAACCAAGCCTCTCAGCGAGACTAGAATTAGGAATTGAGAGTTCCGTGTTCAGTATTCAGACTGGGACGATGAAGTGGGCTGGTGCCTATTTTAGCTCCCCTAGCCGGACGTTTCGGAGGAATAATCCTGACCTTACCATGCGTGTGATTCGTGGTAAAGATACTTCACCATGCTGGCCATTTAGCGTCTCTCGTCCTTTTTTCGCGGTACAAAAGTTTCATCGTACGGGCAAGAAGCTCAAACAAATCCTCGTTAACTGTGATTTACAGTTACTTCCCTGAAGCCTAAATACTATTTACTAATCTTCTTGCTGGGATGGGTATTCCCACTTTGTTTCAGCCAGATTCTTGAGCTTTCTCTTGAGCCTCGACTTGGTGGAGGAACTGATGCGGTCTGTGAATAAAATTCCATTGAGGTGATCGACCTCGTGCTGGATGGCTCTGGAGCAAAGACCGTCGGTTTCGATCACTAGGACTGAACCATCTAGCTGGGGTAAAGTGGCTTTCACAATAGAACGACGTTTCACCTTGGCGCGTATTTCTTGGATGCTTAGACACCCCTCCATATCTGTTTCCTGTGGACCTGAAAACTCTAGCTGAGGATTGATAAAAACGAGTGGCATAAAGTCCTCCATCTTAGCGTCGTCGTCATTGACCTTAAAGAAGGTGACACAATCTGGATCATGGCCAGTGTCGACGATTGCCAAACGAATATCCGCTCCAACCTGTGGAGCGGCAAGACCAACGCCTTCAGCATCAATCATGGTCTCGATCATCTGCTGAACGAAGGATTCAAGCTCAGCGTCGACTTTCTCAACTGGCTTACATTTCTTGCGGAGAACAGGTTCCCCTAACTGCATAATATCTAAAATCATGAATCTGTGATTTGCTTAGTGTCGCGTACGCGGGTCGGTAAGTTAGCTTCGAACCCAGCCTTGATCAAAGCCTCCGACACCATAATCATTTGTTCAAGCCTAACTTGCTTATCCATCTCCAATTCGAGTTTTCTGTTCTGTCTTTTTATTTCGATCAGGTAACCAACCAGAAGGTCCTGGTGGACCTTGACGCTGTCCAAAGTAATTTCACCATCTTTTGAAAGAGCTAAAACAGTACGCGCATCCATCACTTTTTTGGTGGGTAAGTCCCCCACCACTGGCATTGAGATATCTAGGATTGTGCGCTTCTGCTTCGGCTGCATCGTTACAATGAAGAAAATCAAAAGAATGATCAAAATATCAACTAATGAGACGATTGGTATCGTTGGAATAGGTTTTCTTGGGCGGTAAAATTGCATAGTCGCTGGGTGTATCGATTAAGCTTTGTCGTCTGAGACCGTATTCACAAGATTTCCGACGACAACCTCAAGCTGCGATGCGTAGGTCTCGATTTTACGGTTTAAGTAACTATGTCCAATCACAGCTGGTACCGCAACAGCAAGACCAGCAATAGTGGTTGAAAGTGCCTCAGCCACACCGGAAGCCATCATATTCATTTTGATATCCCCCAGTGAACTCATGCCATCAAAAACGGTAGTGATACCACTCGCAGTACCTAGGAGTCCTAGCATAGGAGCCACCACGATCACCACATCTAGCACGCCAATCCCACCTTGGAGCTTCACTATCTCCTCATGCGCTTTAGCCTGCACAGCATCACGGATTTTAGAACCTGAGAGTTCTCTTCGCTGAACAACCACTTGAGTCAAGCGAGCTAGCACGGAATTGCCATCGCTGGATTGCTGAGCGACACGCTTGAATGCTTGATCGTCGCCCTGGTTCGCTGCCGCATCGATATCCTTCTTTAACTCATCTGGAATCACGCGCTTTTTACCTAAGTCTAGGGCTTTAAATATGACCACTGCGAGGGTCAAAACTGAACAAAATGTGAGCACATACATGATGATGCCGCCCTTGTCATAGAACTCTGATATTTTGGAAAGCGATGACGCTGTGTCTGCTGCAAGGAGTGTGTGCATATACGTAGGTTGGATAGTGATTGTTAGAACTGAAATGTGATCGTGATTTCGATGGGGTCGCCGCTGAGGTCCTGCTTTAAGGAAGCTGGCATTTTAGGTATTTTTGCCGTCGAGATAGATTGGATGGTGATACCTTTTTGGATTTCTGAGCCTTGTAGTTCGCGTAGAATATTGATTCCGCGGACCTTACCTGTGTCGTAAACGTACCAGCGCACCTGAAGAGCCCCGGGTTTGATTAGGTCTGGGTTCTGTCCTATTCTACGGTACCATTCTTTGGCGATAGAATTATGCACAGACTTTTTGTACTTACCCAGTGGGGTCGACTCAGTATCCAGCGATGAAACTACGCCACTTCGAGAAATGGAGCCCACCACTCGGCTCGCTTCAGTGGTCGGTCTAAAGCCAGGTTTTCTACTCCGATTGATTGGGCTCGATGGAATCTTAGTCACCCTGGATTTTGGCCGTTTCTCGGCCTTTACCATTTCCTTTGGTTGTTCCTCCTTTTCGCTATCTGCGTCGGCTTTACCCTTATTATTCTCAGGGAAATCTGTGATCGGTTCACTCGCCCTAATCGCGGATGGAAGTTTATTGATTGCTTCTAAGTAGTCGGCCAGCGGCACGCTAGAGCCGGAAAGAGGTTTGCCGGCATCCATTTGCTGAGCCACGTCAGGCAGCGTGGTTGAATCTGGTAACTGCTCAGTCACAACCGTCTCAGTCGGCGGTGATGGAATCTCCTTTGGCACCTTCTTTGGTTGCCCCACGGCCTCGTGCTCTAAACTACCGTCTTGGAAATTCGACGCCATGCTTGGAAAGTCACGCGTGCGTTTCCCGTCCACCGATGGTTGATTTGCAGCATTCGGATCCACACTAGCATTACTCTGTGCCAGAGTATCGCTGTCACCGTAGAATTGAGCATTCTTGGGCTTCCCTTGGGCTTGCTCATCTGTTGTCCGATTGTAGCTTTGTTTATCCACTATCTTCGGCGATTCAGGCTGAGGTTCAGGCTGAGGTTCAGGCTCGACCATTGTTTGTCGGGCTGGCTTCGTCATAAAACGGAAGCTCACCACTGGCTCAGGAGCCTCCGGCTCTATTACCTTTTCCGCCAACCGTTTTGGAAAAAGAAATTGAGTAATCACCTCCTGCGTCAGAGCCAAAGCCACAAGCAGGTGCAGCAGCAAAGCCACTGTCACACCTACCAATTTTATCTTTGAGTCACTCATCTGCCGAAAGTCTCACTAAAATGGAGAGATTCGCAAAAAACGCAACCAGTTAGTTATCCTGTATAAGTTTTCACACTCCACGGAAATAAATCCAGTACGATTGCTTTGATTCGTGTAAAAATGCTTCATTGTACCTTCCTTTTAGTGTCTTTCGACTTTTTCGCGGTAGAAAGCTTCATCATACAGGGATGACTATGCATAAATGGATTTTGTCTCATACTGCTAGAAGCTCAATATTTGTCCTATCCTGTAAACGTTTTCAACGATTTCTTCAGATAAGCGAATAGAGTAATAATCCAGCCATTCCCCAGAGTGCTATTCCGAAACTGGCATCAATCCATGAAGCCATCCTCATATATAAACCACGCACACCTCTCAGCTGTAACACGCTTGCCCAAATCCCCCACAATAGAAAACCTTCCAGCCAAATCGTGCCCCACAACAACCACGGCCAACTTTGCGAGTGAGCCCCACTCAAAAACGGGGTAACCATACTAGCTAAGAATATTGCCACTTTCGGATTAAGAATATTGCACAGGAAGCCACGCCTCCAACACCGGATTAGAGTCACCTGGGGCCCCGCCTCCTCATCCCCATTCAGCTGAAGGTCAGTTCCCTTTCTAGCCGCGGCCAACATCTGCCACCCTAGCCAAAGTAAATAGCCCGCTGCTAAATAGCTCAAAACGGCTCTCAGATGGACGCTATTTTGAAACACCGTCGCCAGTCCAGCCACTGCGAGTGCCGAGTGAATCATCAAGCCTGTCGCCACACCTCCAGCCACGGCCCATCCAGCCGCACGCCCGTGCAGTAAAGACGTCCGCGTCAACAACACCATATCAGGACCAGGAGAAAATTGCCCCAAGGCCATGATTAGCACAAATGTCCACCACTCAACCATTCATCGCTCCTCTTCATTCTTTAAAATCGAGCAAGCTACATCGCTGTTTCTTTCCAGATCATCCGAACAGCATCTGGTCTCAGTCGCGCAGTCACGATGGCATTCTCCAGAGCGTCACGATGCTCTTCTAGCGCAGTGATTTCATTCTCATTGATATGGGGGTTTTCTTTGGCTAAATCCTTGAGCCGGCTAATTTCAGCTTTGAGTTGCTTGCGCATTTCACGCTTAGCTTTACTCAATACTGTCTTCATTTCCACTTTTGCTAATTGTTCCAGTTGCTCGAGCATCTTCGGTAAAAGTGTTGTCTTCACCACTGGCTTATCGAGCAACTTACGCACGCCTCCTTTGCGTAATCTAGCCTGAGCAAGCGCTTTATCGTTGGATAAGTCCTTACCAGAATGGTCGACCGCTACTCGGATTGGAGTATTTGGCAAAAATCGATCTACGTGAAGGTAGCTCGGAGCCAACGACTCGACAATAAAGTAACTTTCCAGCAATATCGTTTTCTCGCCAGGAGCTTCCCAGACACCGAACGATGAATTTCCGATCTCAGATCCTAGCATGAGGTCAAAGCAAGCCACAGTGATAGGATGGTCCACGGTCAGGAAGTCTAGATCCTCGCGGCTCAATGCCACGTTCCGGTCAAAGGTCACGGTCATTCCTCCTTCAGGGATATTAGGGAATGCGTCTGTCGTTATCTTGCCTGGTTTGAGCAGGTAGCTTCTGCCTTCCAACTCTTCCACTTCGACACCGAACTGGTCTAGCATACGCAGCAAGAAGTCCTCAAAATACTCATCCTTATCCGCCTTTTTGATCTCCTTAATCACCTTATTCGCTTCTGCTGGTCGATGCGAGTTAAGCTCCAGCAATCGATCGTAGCCCTCAGAGAGCTTTTCGCCCACTTCAGCTTTGAGTGTTGTGGTGGATTCGATTAGCTCGTTCAGAGCATCCGCGTCATAGCACTCAGCTAGGCCTGTGATCTCTTCTTGTACTTTCTGAAAAACTTCAGTGACACCATGGACGTTACTTTCAAAGGCACCAAGACCCTCGTGGTACCACTTAGCCCAAACTTCTTCGCCACTTCCTTCAAGATAAGGCACATGAATCTGAATCGTTTCAGTCTGGCCAATCCGATCCAATCGACCAATCCGTTGTTCGAGTAATTCTGGGTCTTCAGGTAGATCGAGTAACACCAAGTGGTGCGCAAACTGGAAATTACGTCCTTCACTGCCGATCTCGGAACACAGCAATAACTGGGCCCCAGCTGGATCAGCAAAATAGGCAGCATTCCTGTCACGCTGGAGCAGGGTAAGGTCTTCATGGAAATGAGCCAGATTGATCTGTACCCGATTTAATATCTCAGCAGAAATTTCTTCCACCAATTCCTTTGATTGGCAAATAAGTAATACCTTCGCCTTACCGACTTCGCCCAGTAATTTTACTAACCAATCGAGCTTGTCGTACACTTCTTCACCCTCGACAGCCACCAGATTAGCCTGACGTTCTGGAAAGCCTGGAAGGTTTTGCCGAGTATTACGGAACATCACACGGCCAGTGCCGAATCCATCCACTAGGCTCTCGATCAAGCTTGCCTTGGCGGTACTCTCACCACCGAGCCAGTCTCTAGCATACGCCTGAACTCGTTCAGAATATTCAGAAAATGCTCCTAGCTCCAGTTCCTCGTCGGCCTCAACCTGCGCCACCAGAGAAGCCACATCACCGTAGTGATCCGATTCTTCGATAAATGCATTTAGGTCACAAAAACGCTCAGGATCCAGCAAACGCAAGCGCGCGAAGTGCCCGACCACGCCGAGTTGCTGAGGAGTGGCCGTCAACAAAAGTAAACTATCGACAATCCACGCGAAGGACTCGACCAGTGCGTACTCCCAGCTCATTTCCTCCTCGTTCCACTCTAGGTGGTGTGCCTCATCCACAATCAGAAGATCCCAACCAGCTTCACGTGCTTGCTCAGCTCGCTCTTCATTGTACGCTAAGAAATCCACGCTCGCGATCACTAATTGGCTATCCAAAAATGGATTTACCTCTGGGTCATTCTCTTGAATCGATGCACAACGTTCTTCATCAAAGATGCTATAAAGCATGTTGAATCGACGTAGCAGCTCGATAAACCATTGGTTGATCAATGGTTCAGGCAACAGGATCAGCACCCGGTCTGCACGACCGGTGAGGTGTAATCGATGCATGATCATGCACGCCTCAATCGTTTTACCCAGACCCACTTCATCCGCTAACAGAACTCTCGGAGTCAGCCGCTTCGCCACTTCATTGACGATGGAAAGCTGGTGCGGCAGCAGGTCGGTACGCCCGCCGATGTATCCACGTAAGGGAGATTTGCGGATTTGATTCTGCCGGTACAGCGCCTCTGCTCTGAGACGGAAAACCGAGTTTTCATCAACCTGCGCACCGAACAAACGATCTTGAGGTTTATTGAACCCCGTATTGTCTGAAAGCATTGCCTCTGGAATCTCAGCATCATCCGTCAGGTAAGTCACTAGCCCTGCAGATTCCTTTATCGCGTTGACCACATATTCCTCCTCCTCGTGAGTCACAATCAACTCACCTTTCTTAAAAATAACTCGGCGCAATGGAGCTGATTCAAGCGCGTAACAACGCGTCTCTTCGGCTGCTGGAAATAAAATCTCAACCCTGGCGTGTTCCACCTTGAGAATCATCCCCAACCCCATTTCAGGTTCGGAATCACTCACCCATCTCTGCCCTGGTACAATCATTGCTCTATCCATAAATGCGAACGCGCAATCTACTAGCCAACCGCCCCCGTGCAATCATTATTAGAAACTAACTCACCAGCATTAACTCCCATATCCCCGAGACCTGTAAGAATCAAAGAGTACTAGCCTTCTCAATCACCACAAATTTTTTTAACGCCCAGATAGACGAGACAAGCTCGCATGATGAAGCAGTTCTACCATGGGAGCTGGAAAAGGGTGAGCAATACATTCAGGACAGTAACAACACTGAGCCGACAAGCCCAGATGGTTGGTTTACATTTGTTGCCGTTGAAACTGAGAATCCCAGCGATGCAACATCCGCAACAATTTCAGGTGGCGGCATCAGTGGAAGCCACGCTCTGACGTTGGATGATAATGAATGGATCCTCGAACTTGAGTATCCATCTAAATTGGCTTTGGATACAGAATTCCCTGACGGCAATGAGTTCACCATCACACTGACTGGCGGTGACTTAGACGGGCTATCTCAGACAGTGACGCTGACGACTCAAGCATACACCAACGTGCCATACCTAACCGACGAAGATTTGACGCGAATTCACGCACTTGATTCCACCTCGGATTTTCCGTGCATTGGAGCGCCGCTGGCTCGAATGCCGTTTCTATCAACTACGACATAGAGATCGATGGTAGCACGGTATTCGACTCGGAGCATACTGGCTCCGATACCACAGGCGTGATCCCAATGAATACACTCCAACCCGGTTATTGTTACGATGTGTATCTCTTTTTCATGAATTACCAGACTGCGAGCGGCACGGGTGGCTTTGGCGTCGATGGAGAAATACTTCACTCGCGCGTCTTAAAATTCAACACCTTCACAGTGCTCTCAGGTAATGTCGATGCAACCGTCGGAGCGCGGCAATTCGGCGATGGCGCGAGCGACACATCCGGCATTCTCTTATTCCAAGCTGATGGTACCTATTTCCAATGCCGAGGACATTGTCGCCAACGGCACCGAAGTGGATGGCATGGAACGCGGCAGCTACACGTGGGATGCGAACACAGGGGCGCTGACAGCGACACCGGATACCGATACCCATGGCGGCCTCGGACTATCCTTCACTGTTCCGTCCTTCACAGCAACCGTCGATGGAAACACACTCACCCTTGCTGATGAGGAGACCACAGTCCTTCACCGGGTCAATGATCCAGCCAATGCCATCGTTGGCGGTTGGCGCATCTGCAACAGTTCGAATACGAATACAGGCATCCTAGTCTTCCTCGATAACGGCATCTACTTTCATGCCGAAGTCGATCCTGGCGATGGTAGCGGCATGGAGCGAGGCACCTACACTTGGAACTCCACAACCGACTCCCTCGTGATCACCAGCACACCTGTTAATACCAATACTGAAATCGGACTCGCTGGAGCGGGCACCCTCTCTGCTATCACCACTGGACGTAAAGTACTCACAATAGAAGACACTGAAGCCACTCCACTCTACCGCGTTTCTAACGCTGCCATTCTGCCGAACTGGAGACTCACCAAGAGCCGCGACTTCACCCAAACGGCCGACAACACACAGCCGACAGTCCCAACCGAGTGGGGTATTTGGGGTCTCGTCGAATTGCGTAATGCAGACGATGCAACCGCCATCGCACTCAGCGGTGAAGACGGCTCAGGTACAACATTTACGGTTGCTTATAATGAGGATGCACCAGGCGAATGGACATTCGATCCCGCCAGTTATACGGACGAAGCCACGCTCGACGCAAACTATCCAAACTCGGTCACATTTACGATCACACTCAGCGGTGGCGAACTCGGCACGCTGACTCAAAAAATCCAGAGTAGCTCTGAATATCCAACCGTCCCTTACCTGACAGGCTCAGTACTCACAGATGCCACCGGAGTTGATCCTACCGCAGCATTCAATTTCACTTGGAATTCTCATCCCGCCGCCTCGGTTCAGTTCGTCATCAGTAGCCTAATTAATGGAGAAGGCGACGAATACCTCGAGCAAACCGAACTAATCACGGATCTCACCAGCATGACCATCCCGGCGGGAACCGTTCCGGCAGGCGACACAGCGTACGGCTATCTATTATTCAATGATATCACATCTGACACACTTGGCGGCGGAGGCTTCGGGGTATACGGGGCATACGGGTTTGCTAGTAATCATAGCACACTACTCGACTTCCCAATTACCACACTTATCACCACCGTCGTCGTCGCTGATGCCATTAGCGGCGCTAGTTTAACCGGTGATAACGCCGATCTGGATGCCACCCCATTTGACGACGGCGTCGAAAACCTTCTCAAGTATGCATTCAACATGAATCTTTCTGGACCTGATTCGAGCACACTGGGCAGTGGAGCCGATTCAGGACTCCCGGCCACCGGCCTGGCAGACGTCGCCGGCCAAACATTCTGGCAAGTCGAATTCATCCGCCCAAAAGGTAGCGGTCTCGTCTATACGCCAAAAAAATCAAGCACTCTAGGGACCAACTCCTTTGTTCCAATGGTCGCCACAGTCAGCACGCAAGATCTACCAGGCGGCTTGGAACGAGAAATAATCTCCGAACCCTGTGACCCGACAACGACGCCTACTTGCTTTAGCTTCGTGGAAGTGGCCCTGCCAGAGTAACCGTTAAGCTGAAACCCTGCACTAATCATCAAAGATCCTCCGGCATTCGTCTTTTGAACTCTACTTGATATTATTCAGACTTCTTCAAACTAGCTCGAAATATGGCTCCTAGCACCAAGCCTAAGATGACTATAACTATGATTCCTCCGTTCGCTAAAATTTCACCGGGTCTGTTCATTCCGAAGACTGCGGCGATGGTCATGAGGGGGAAAAAGAAGGCTGCTAATCGGTTGAGTTTTTGAGCTTCTTTCGCTGATTTCTGAGCATCCTTAGCTTGAGCTACAGCATTCTTTGCAATCATGAAGTCGAGGCTAGACTTGGCATCTTGCAGGAGAAGATCTCCACCACGCTCCATGTTGACCGCGAGGTCTCGGATGGCTAATATTTCAAGATCTTCTGGGAGATCCCTGCGCAATTCACTAATCACAAGGGTCAGATGCCTTCCAGCTCTGGCAACTGGAGTTGCTTCGTCAATCACCCTGTGAATCACTGCTGCGTCCTCAACTGACTCGAGAGCTGAATCAAGCTCAGCCAAGCGTTTTCTGTAGGTCTCAACTAATGTTCTTAGTTCTGATCTACCACCAGAGGTCGGCGATGATTTCCAGCTCCCCTGACCGTCATACCAAAACATTGCAGCCTCACGGTCTCCTTTGTCTTCAGCAGACGGTAGCCTGTGCAGAAGAACGAGAATCTCGCCCTCTTCTTTGATGAGCCGCTGGCTACCAACAGCCTCGCCGACTCGCTGACGGATCGTCTGAGAAACATTCCAAGATTTAGGGATGATTGATTTATGTGTACTAACAGCTTGCATAACGGAGCTAAACAAATGACTAGGACAATGACCACCCTAAATCATTGCATCCGCTTGGTGCGTTTTTTAACAAAAGAAGCTTCGTCGTTGAACTCATGATTCTGGTAAAAACGCAGGAGCTTTTGATTTCTCACTTTTGGAGAGAAGCCACAGGCTCGGTGTAGCTTACGGAGGCAGACTGGGCACAAATGCATCGGACTAGCATCGGCCTCATTGAGGTTGTTGGCCCCATTCATATTGCACTGGTAATAGATGCAGTGCTTTATCCCGAACATATGCCCTAGCTCATGGCTTAGCACTTTTGAAGCACGTGCTAACATCAACTTCTCCCGCCCAGCTACTTTCTGCTGGCCATAGAATACTGGATCATAGCGAGCAAAACTAAAGACTCCAACACGTTGCTTAAAAGAGGCCTGACCAAAGACGTAATTCCATGCTTCATCAGGGTAGAGATCGGTCATAGTCACGGCAATCATAGCATAAGCATCTTTGGGAAGCCTGGATGGCAACCATTGGATTATATCCGTGCTCTTCCATTGCAACACTCCCCTATTCTCTCGCTGCTTAGCTTTCACTTCACTCGAACCCACGGCTGGGAGAAACTTCACTTCTAGCGGGTGGAAATATGCCTCGGTGTATTGCTCTAGATCACTCAACTTAGGCGCCTCGCCATTCTTGAATTCTCCTAGGGGAAGAATGTAAATCACCTTACGTTTATCATTAGCAACATTGGCTCCCGATCTAAGATACTGAGAATAGCTCTGGCCAGTTTCCGAGTGTGCAGCTAACCAATCACCACTTTTAGGCGCACGCTTCACTTCAAAGTCGCTAGCAAAACCAAAAGCCGCTCTTTCTTCGATACTTAGCTCATCGAGCGTCCCCACGGCCGATTCCCTGTCTATAGGCCGGACCTTTTCCCACTGAGCGTGGAGACAATACATTGTTGCGAACACCGTGAACAGTAGAGCCGCTATCGTGGTTTTTGGTGAAATTCTAAAGCTCATCAAATAACAAAACCCTATAAGCACCCAATTTCATAGAAATTTCTTCTCTTAAAAATAACTAGAACAAGCCATCCTAGGGTTCACGGCTCAGACAATTTTCAGATCAAGAATCTGCTCTGCGTTGAGGTAGTAGCGACTAGCAAGTAGCGAGTAGCTGGCTATCATTGGATAGCTAATCACCTCCTTACAACCTGTCGGAATCTAGAGGTTTTCCATACTAGCTACTCGCTACTACCTACTTCATAGAGACGCCAAAAATGCTCTTGTACGCCGGGCGGCAGCACAGCTTGAAAATTATCGGGTAGCGTGCCTAGGGTTATGAAAACCCTTCATAGATAAATCAGAAATCTTACAAGAATTACCCCTTGTCCATCAGCTCTGAATACTCTAAACCCCGCCCTATCAATCTATAAATTCTTATGTCTACAATCATCTACACCAAAACTGACGAGGCTCCAGCACTCGCCACTTACTCGCTTCTCCCAGTGATCGAAGCGTTCTCAAAGACTGCTGGCGTCAACGTAGAGACACGCGATATTTCACTCGCTGGTCGCATCATAGCTAACTTCCCTGAGAACCTCTCTGCTGATCAGAAGATCGGTGACGCACTTGCTGAGCTCGGTGAGCTAGCCAAGACACCTGAAGCTAACATCATCAAGCTTCCTAACATCTCTGCATCAGTACCACAGCTCAAGGCTGCTATCACAGAGCTTCAGGCTGCTGGATACGACATCCCTAACTACGAAGACGCTGAAGAGCGCTACAGCAAGATCAAAGGATCTGCTGTGAACCCAGTGCTCCGCGAAGGTAACTCCGACCGCCGCGCACCAAAGGCAGTTAAGAATTATGCTAAGGCAAACCCACACCGGATGGGCGCTTGGTCAAAGGATTCCAAGACTCACGTATCCACGATGTCCGCTGGAGATTTCTTCTCCAACGAGCAGTCAGTGACAGTCGACACAGCAACTGACGTAAAGATCGTTCACACTGCTGCTGACGGCCCTGAGACAGTTCTTAAAGCATCCACTCCACTCCTCGAAGGTGAAGTATTCGACGCCACATTCATGAGTAAAAATGCTCTCGTTTCCTTCCTTGAAGAACAAGTTGCTGACTCCAAGGCGAACGACACACTTTTCTCACTTCACATGAAGGCTACAATGATGAAGGTCTCTGACCCGATCATCTTCGGCCACGGTGTTGAAGCATTTTACAAAGAAGTATTCACCAAGCACGCGGCTACAATCGCTGAGCTCGGAGTGAACACACAGAACGGCTTTGGTGATCTCGCTGCTAAAATCGAATCTCTCCCAGCTGACAAAAAGGCTGAGATCGAAGCAGACATCGCAGCATGCTACGTGAATGGCCCAGCCATCGCGATGGTTGATTCCGACAAAGGTATCACTAACCTCCACGTTCCATCTGACGTGATCATCGACGCATCGATGCCAGCAATGATCCGTACCTCTGGTCAAATGTGGAATGCAGAAGGCAAGCAGCAGGACACTAAGACAGTGATCCCTGACAGCTCTTACGCTGGTGTTTTCGACGCTACTATCGAGTTCTGTAAAGAGCATGGTGCATTTGACCCAACAACAATGGGCACAGTGCCAAACGTTGGCCTCATGGCTCAAAAAGCGGAAGAGTATGGTTCACACGACAAGACATTTGAAATCGAAGCCGCTGGCACAGTCCGCGCTATCGACGCAGCTGGCAAGGTGCTCACTGAGCACACTGTAGAAGCCGGCGACATCTGGCGTGCCTGCCAGGCAAAGGACGCTCCTATCCAAGACTGGGTAAAGCTCGCTGTCACACGCGCCCGCGCAACTGGTAGCCCTGCTATCTTCTGGCTCGACGAAGACCGTGCGCACGACGCACAGCTCATCGTAAAGGTTGGCACCTACCTCCTCGACCACGACACTGACGGCCTTGATATCCAGATTCTTGCTCCTAAAGAAGCAACTCTCTACACACTCGAGCGCACGAAGAACGGCCTCGAGACAATCTCTGTGACTGGCAACGTCCTTCGCGACTACCTCACTGACCTGTTCCCAATCCTCGAGCTTGGCACATCCGCTAAGATGCTCTCCATCGTTCCACTCATGAATGGCGGCGGACTCTTCGAGACCGGTGCTGGTGGTTCTGCTCCTAAGCACGTTCAGCAAGTTGAAAAGGAAAACCACCTCCGTTGGGATTCCCTCGGTGAGTTCCTCGCTACTGCCGTTTCTTACGAGCACCTCGCTATCGCTAACAACAACCCGAAAGCTGCAATCCTCGGTAAGACACTCGACGCCGCGACTGACCTCTTCCTCCAGAACGATAAGTCACCATCACGCAAGGTGGGTGAACTCGACAACCGCGGTTCACACTTCTACCTCGCCACTTACTGGGCACAGGCTCTCGCAGCTCAGACTGAAGACACTGACCTGCAGTCAGCATTCGCCCCCATCGCCTCTGAACTCGCAGCAAACGAAGCAACAATCATTGCTGAACTCAACGCAGCACAAGGCCCAGCAGCCGACCTCGGTGGCTACTTCCTCTTCGACCAGGAGAAGACCACTGCGATCATGCGCCCATCCGCGACATACAACGCAATTATCGCCAAACTGGCGTAGTTGAATGAGTGGCTAGTATGCAGTAGCAAGTAGCTAGCATTTAAAAAAATCCCGCACAGGTTCGCCTGCTGCGGGATTTTTACTTCCTACTTCCTACTTCCTACTTCCTACTTGCTACTTGCTACTTACCAAAATCTAGTTTAACTTAGTCTAGTCATGAAAACTCTCAATATCCATGAAGCGAAGACCCATTTATCCAGGTTACTAGATGAAGTGAATGCTGGTGAAACCATCGTTATCGCAAAAGCGGGTAAACCGATTGCTAAGCTGATCCCCTTTTCATCTTCTATGACTCAGCGCACGGGCGGCACATTGGCTGGGCAGATTTTGGAAGCTCCAGATGCCTGGGATGCGGACGAGGAGTTAAACTCTCAACTCACCGATGCGCCTCTCTTCCAGGAAGGAGATTCCAGTTCTTCAGCAAAAGTTGCTGAGGGTGAGACTAAGTATGACTCTAAACATTAAACTAGCTTAGCCCATGCGACTATTACTCGACACTCACGCAGCCCTTTGGTGGCTCAGCGACCCAGAGAAACTCACAGCTGAGGCTAGGCAAGCGATTGCTTCCATTGAAAACGAAGTTTACCTGAGCTCTGCCTCCTTATGGGAAATCCACCTCAAGGCGGGTAAAGGAAAACTCAATGTCCCTCCGTCACTGATCGAAGCTTTTTCCGAACAAGAGATTGATGAACTAAAAATCACTTGGAAGCACACCGAGCGCACACGCTCACTGCCGCCAATTCACCTCGATCCCTTTGACCGATTACTCATAGCTCAGGCGCTCGAAGAAGGACTCACTCTTATCACCCGAGACGGACTGATCCAGCAATATAAAGTGCCTATCATAAAAGCTTAGTTCAGCTCGCTAGAGAATCTAGTATTCAGTAGCCGGAATTATATCCAGCGCTGGTTCGCATGCTGCTGGATTTTTAGTCTGATAAAGTATTTGGAAAATTACTTTTTCCAGACAGGTCGCTTTCCATCTTCGATTTCAGCATCTAACTCTATCATCCTTTTACTCAACTGGCTCACTACCTCAGGGTGTGCTTGTGCTACGTTATTTTTCTCAGATAGATCTTTATCTAAATGGAACAAGTAGTGACGCTTCTTCCCCTTTGCACCTTTGACCAACAACTTCCATGACCCCTGTCGGATCCCCTCTAACTTCCCACGTGCCGTGTAATAGATAAATTCATCGCGGGGTGATTTCCCCCCCTGGCGAAGCACAGCAGAAACATCAATCCCATCGATGCGCTTGTCGCTCTTGATCTCGGATTTAGTCATGGCTGCCAGAGTCGGCATGAGGTCTATGCTACTTACCAGATCTCCATAAGTTGAATTTGCCTCAATCCTTCCAGGAGCCCAAACAACACAAGGCACTCGCTGCCCACCATCAAAAGTTGTACCTTTTCCTCCACGCAGAGGCAACGCCGATCCACCATGATTCTTGAACTGTAACCATGGACCATTGTCGGAGGTGAAAATGACGATTGTCTTGCGATCAGACTTCTGGCTACGCACATAGTCCATCAGTCGTCCGACCTCAGCATCAATATGCTCGATCACACACTTATAGGCATTCTTAGGGTCTGCATCGTAAGCATCTTCTGGAACGAACAAGGGGATGTGCGGCATTGAGTGCGCCAAATACACGAAGCTCGCTTGCTCCGCATGCTGCTTTAAAAAATCGATCGCCTTGTCGGTACAGCGCCGCGTGATCGTGCGTTGATTCACTGGGAGCTCGATGATCTTTTCGTTCTCTATCAATGGGGTGTTCCAGAGCTTCACAGATCGCTCCATATTCTTCCACATCTCGTCTGAGCTAAGTTTCGGCTTATTCTTATTATCAGGATGTGCCATATCATTAGAATATGGGATTCCAAAGTAATAATCGTATCCGTTCTGTCGTGGCAAAGTCTCTGGATGGTGACCTAGGTGCCACTTCCCAATAGCTGCTGTCGCATAACCATTATCTCTGAACATGTCGCCTAAAGTGTATTCTTCTGAGTTGAGACCTGTCGTAGAAGATGGAAATAACACATGCTTGTGCATCCCTACACGCTTTGGATAGCACCCTGTCTGAAGCGCGGCCCGCGATGGTGAACAGACTGATGAAGGCACCATAAAGCTAGTCAGTTTCTTGCCCTCCTTAGCCATTCTATCAATCTGTGGGGTCTTGATCGTTTTAGAGCCGAAACACCCAAGGTCATTGTATCCTTGATCATCAGTGAAAATCACAATCACATTCGGCTTGAAATCATCAGCTGCTGCTGCCAGGTCGAGGCTCATAATGCTCAGAGATAGAGCTATACTGGCGAATAGCACCAACTTCGTTAATCTCGGTAATCGTTTTTCAATATTAGTAATCATCATCTAGCTGTACTTAAGTTTTCAACGTTTTATATTATCCCCTCTGACCAATGGCACTTAGTTAAGTCTATTTTGGTGATCTTTGAGAAGCATTATTTTGCTTCATCGTGCGAGCTATTCGCTCCATCTATCAAGATGCATGCTACTTAATACTTGCTACTTGCTACTCGATAAATCACACCTCAAGAAGTCTAAATCATCAAGTGCGTCGATTGACAACCAAGCCCCTTAAGTAAGTGTCATTACCCCTCTGTCTCGTTCAAGAAAAGAAATAGTGGCAACCGCAGACGATCACGTACAAGCCAGAGAATACGATTGTGCTAACAAAGCTAATCAGCATCATCAGCCAAAATAATGGGTTGAATAGATCGAGTAACCCGTAGAGGTTGGACGCAGCATCTATCACATCCCGTGAGTCCCATAGCAAACCACCGAGCAATAGCATTCTCCGGGTAGTAGCCACTGGACCAATCCCCCTAATTTCCTTACCACTTCTTCTTTCCTCATAGCGTTGCTTGAGGATGGCAAAAATTTCTTTCGACTCTAACAACGTCTCAGGTAAACGGCTCAAGCCATCTAGAGCAAACCAGTAAAACACGAGTCCAGCCATTGGCAGCACCATCAACCAGAGTGGAATCAGCGACCAACTCCAACCCAATGCAGCAGCCCAGTGCAAATAGATAACAGCCATCAGAGTCATCACAGCGCTGCCCCAGATCAACACCAACAGTGGCTTAACGCTGATGCGAGCCCCTATTCCGATCAAACCTATAAGCTTTACTAAACCACTATTAGCCTGCGACATGATCACACGCTAACGGACACATTTAGAGATGCAACCACTTTGCTCGTGCTAGAGAGTGTCTACATTCTAAAGCTCATCCTGCTTAGGACCTGCATTTATCTGCATAACTGTCCTGTGGCTGCCTAAAAACTACTCTACACAAGTCATTTAAAATCAGCGATCAAAACAGTTGTAGGTTGAGAGGCATTGACCTAGGGCCGATCTAGCAGTAAAATGCAATGTGAATATGCTGAACGAAGATCAATTGCCTCACATGCTCAAATTGCTGGATGACGACGAACCAGCAATTCAGGACGCATTACGTGAAGAGTTCTCTGACACCTCTGGTGATCTGAGTAACGAGCTCGCGGCACTAGCGATTGACCTCAAGCCAGCAGACAGACGTAGACTCTCCATACTCTTGCTCCCAGGAAGACGTGAAACTCTTATCCAAGAGTGGAGAATCCCTCAAGGTGGAGCTGACGACCTCAACGAAGACTGGGAGAGTTTTGAGTACATGCTGCGGCTCATCTCTGATTATCTGCACGATGGTGTCACTCTACGACCAGCACTGACAGACATGCTCGATATGCTGGCTGAGGACGCCATTGCCGGCCAGCATCACACCTCAGAAAACAAACTGCGTGTCTGGATGTTTGAGTCAGGAAAGTTCATTGGTAACAAAGACAGTTACTACACACCCGCCAACAGTGACCTTAGTTGGGTAGCAGACACTGGATTAGGTAACCCCATTAGCCTCGCCTTATTGTATATGCTCGTGGCCCGTCGGCTGCATTTGGATGTTACTGGCTGCAACTACCCAGGCCACTTTCTGGCACGCATCCAGCTAGATTCGAAGCCAATGTTAGTGGATTGCTTCCACAGAGGTCGCTTAATTCCAGTCGAGGAGATCCTCAGTGAAAACAAAAATATCTCAACCTACGCCAAGCAAGCAATTCTCACGCAAGCACCGCTAGGCCATATATTGTTACGTATGTTGCGCAACTTAGAGCACAGCTTCAGCAAGCTCAAGTACGAGGAAGACGCAAAGATCTTCAAAATGATTTTCGAAAGCATGCAACCAAAATCGTGAGAGCTGAATACACTCATATTACGGTTGATGGGACTCGACTCCACCGCATGACTCTCATTCCTGATAAAGGAGTCGAGTGCATAGCTGCGTGTATTTTCTCACATGGCCAAGGAGACTACGGCGAACGCTACCTAGACGTCCTTCACCCTTTTACCGATCGCGGCATCAAATGCATTGTCACTGATCACCAAGGACACGGTCGCAGTACGGGTAAACGAGGCCATATCGACTCCACTCACTTTATCGATAAAGTCATCGCAAGTAACCTAGCTGCTGCCGGTGGCTTACCAACTGGTATCGCGGGTCACTCGATGGGTGGACTACTCACTCTCCGCCACCTCGCACTGAGTCTAAATGGGGATCTTCCAATGCCGGAGTTTTGCTGGGTCAATGCCCCACTTTTGCACCCCGGCAACGGCCGTCCAGATTGGTTTCTCCGAATGGCCAACGTGCTCGCCTCTATCACACCTAGCGCAACGATCCACACAGGTGTCACTCAAGAGATGTGCCGACTTGAGGACTCCTCGGCAGGACGCTTACCGAAAGACCCGCTATCGCTAGGGCACCGACGTGTCTCAATTGGCTGGGGAAGTGAGCTAATACGGATTGCCAATTTCACTCAAACCACACTTCTCAATAAAAGCTACAATCAACCCTTTCTCTTCACCCAAGGGGGAGCTGACTCAGTCTGCCCTGAATCCAAAGCCGAGGCTTTTTTCTCGAAGCTAGATTGGCCAACAAAACAATATCAATGCTACCCAGCAATGCTACATGAAACATTTGCCGAACCTAAGCGCTTTGAGCTCTTTGATACGATTGGCAGCTGGATTGACACCCGCTTTCTAGCTCAGCAAAATACGAACGCATAATACGGTGGAGCCAACCAACAAAGCCAATCCACAGACACCTATGACTCTGTCTCGTTTCAAGATTCCTGGTCGCCTCATTGATGCACTCGGTGGAAAAACGATCAAAGCATAAACCATTCCGGCTACCAAACCACCAGCGTGAGCCGCATTGTCTATAAAACTAAATCCTAGCGCACCCATGACTGCTATCATCACCAAACCAGCGAGAAGTCGCTTGCTGGCAGACTTAGGAACGAGTGAGCGATGAAGAGTCTCAAAAACTAGTAAGAAACCCAATAATCCTAAAATCCCACCAGAGGCACCTACGCTTGGGATATTTGGCATGAAATACACAGTAGCTATCCCACCAGTGAAAGCTGAAAGCACGAAAACTAGAATCATATGTGGCCAGCGCGCCAGTACTTCAGCACGTCTGCCCAAATAACGTAAGGCTGCGAAGTTCATCAGCCAATGCACCAGGTTACCATGAACAAGCGGAGCTGTGAGGTAGCGCCACCAAGAGTCACCACCAGCCACTGTCGACTTCAGTAAACCCACTTTAGCCACGGCTTCCTGAGCCCAGTCGACACCGCCGCTACCAAACCACTGAGCAGCACCAGTCGCTACCATAATAGCCAATAACACAAATGTGAAAGGAGTGAGGTTGAGACCTAGCCAGCTGTCAAATCTGGCATCAGCAATCTCTTTATCCCAATACATGCCGTCTCTCTTACCTACCTTACGAAGCTCCTTCCAACCTTCATACAAAGGAACAATGCCAAACATAAGCAACATAATAGAGGTGATTGCAACAGTCGGCGCATTCAGCACTGCTCGCCAATCTCCTTGGGTGTTTTGATAAGCTGCGAAGACCGCCCAGAGAGTGGCCACCCCCATCACCAATGACAAGCGACGTCCATTCCGGATATCAGAGCGTGCCCAAACCGCACGACGTCTGACTAAAACCTTACGCAACCCGACCACTTCTTCTGGCGCTACCATGTAGTCAGATGCGGGGGACCAAGCGAGATCGACCCCATGTCTAGACTTTTCAATGATTTGACTCAGTCCCTCCAAGGATTCCGCTGAGTGGCGTTTCCCCTTAGTATCCTGAAAACCAAAAACACCAGTTGCTGGCTTTGCAGGAAATACTTCCGGCCTCGCCCACACTGGTGCTTGTTGCTCCATAGACACGTTTTGCGTCTCTTAAATAAATTATTTTACTGGAGCCGTATCAGCAGGATCTGCTGGAGCCTCTTCAGTAGTTGCAGCTTCACCAGTATCGACTTCCTCAGTAGTTGGCACTTCTGGGGCTGGAGTCTCAGTTGGAACTTTTGGAACTATTTGCTCCAATAACTTTTCTATGTCCTTTGCTGCGTCAGCATCATCAGTTTGCTCTTTAGATTCAGCTTTTACTTCTTTCTCGATGTTTTGAGCCGAATTCTGGCCGGCCACAAGAACCTGTAGAGAGAGTGCTAGCACGAAGAAAAGTGTGCCAAGCCAAACTGTTCCTTTTTGAAGAACATCCGTGGTGCGAGCACCAAATGCTTGATCAGTCATGCCACCACCAAAAGCGGCTCCTAGGCCCTCTTGCTTTGGACGCTGCATTAGTACAACTAAGCATAGTAGCAGAGCAACTGCTACGATGATAACGAGAAGAATATTGGTCGCAATTGGCATCAAGCCACTCGCTGCTATAATCATAGAATTCATGAGGCGCGAAATATGGTCAGCAATCGGCCCATTGTAAAGCCATGATTTACTGATAATTTAAAGGGTGGATTTACTTCCCAAGACGGATAATCTCATTCTGCTCATTGCAGACGACTTTCTTCGGCGTCACAGCCTCTTCTGAAAGGCCAAATGCCATGATTGTGATGCGCTCACCTTTACCAATCACGTGCGCAGCACCACCATTGAGAATAATCCTACCTGAACCAGATGGCCCCGCCTGAGCATAGGTTTCAAGCCGTCCACCTTTAGAGGCGGATGTCACCAGAACCTTCTCGCCCTCCATGAGATCCACAGCCTGCATCAAGTCGATTGGAATTTCGATGCTGCCTTCATAATCCACCACGCCGTCAGTGCAAATTGCACGGTGGATTTTTGATTTCAAAAAAGTGCGTAACATGGCTGCACCAATCAACAATTTAGAACGAAAGTCAAATCATTCTGATGAACCAATGTGCCCATAAGCACTCAGCCGCCTTAGCTCTATAATTTAATAAACTTAACTACAAGGTCGAGGTGAGGTATGTGTGCTACCAAGAAGTAGCGTCTCGTTCTGCAAGTTTAGGTGATGCAGGCCTACGTCTCATATTTATGAGACATACAATTTTCGAGAAGTACAACATGACTTAGGAGGTCTAACAAGAAATATCCTTTTCTTAAGTGGTTTTCGCTCGGTTACTGGTTGAAAAAGAACCCTTTCTCTCCGAGTTCGCTGAAATTCGGCTTTTCTAGACACAGTTCTGCCTGCCTCACTTGAAAGCATCGCGTTTTTTGTTGGCTCAGCGCTTAG
>JBLHPP010000003.1:0-24881 GCA_047624385.1 Crocinitomicaceae bacterium | reverse complement strand
TCGCTGGGCAGACCTACGAAGCGAACGGCTTCTCATTCCAACACAGAGAATCTGAAAAAGTATCTGTCACTGGCGATAAGATCAAAACTGTGCGTATCGAAAATGCTGAAAGTAGCCTTTTCATGGTACAAAACTATGGTTCCTCTATCACCCCTGAGCAATTGCTCAAGAAGATGAGCCATAGCTTGCTCAAGCAGTTTAAAGAAAATGCCACCGAACTCACCCACAAGACTGCTACCCGCACACTCTTTGGTGAACCTCGAGTTGGCCGATACATTCTATTTAGTAAAAATAATATCCCGAGTGAGTCGCTGCTCTTCACTTTTAAGAAAGGCAACGACACCATCTGTGTGATCACACAAATGGCACTACAACATAGTAAAGAGGCTGAACGCATGTTTGCGACTATTCAGAAAAGCCTCAGCATCTCAAACAAGTAACATTCATATGAATACCATCATCTGTGGTCTCCAATGGGGCGACGAAGGAAAAGGAAAAATCGTTGATTACCTTACCGAATCAGCCGATATCGTAGCTCGTGGCCAAGGCGGCAATAACGCCGGTCACACAGTCCTCGCTAACGGCAAAAAATACATACTCCACCTAGTGCCGTCAGGTATTCTTTGGGGAGATAAAACATGCATCATCGGTAACGGTGTCGTCATGGATCCCGTCGGTCTCTGCAAGGAAATCACAACACTCGAAGAACAAGGCATCACAATCACTCCTGATCTCCTGCTCATTTCTGACCGTGCACACGTAGTTCTTCCATACCACCGTGAACTCGACGCCGCTCGCGAAGCTGCTCTTGGTACAAACAAGATCGGCACAACTAAGCGCGGTATCGGCCCAACATACGCCGACAAAGCGAATCGTATCGGCCTGCGTCTCGCTGATTTTCAAGACGAATCCACCGCGCGTGAACTCATTGACATCCGACTTCAGGAAGCAAATGAAACACTCACACGCTACGGGCTTCCTACATTCACCACCGATCAAGTTCTAGATGAGGTTCGCCCAGCGATCGCACGTCTTATGCCACACGTTACCAACGTGATTCCAACGCTCCATAAAGCTTGGAAAGAGAACAAGACTATCCTATTTGAAGGAGCTCAAGGCTCACTCCTCGATATCGACTTTGGCACCTATCCGTTCCTCACATCTTCCAACACCACTGCGGGTGGAGCATGCACAGGATCTGGACTTCCACCCACAGCGATTGATCGTGTGATCGGCGTCTGTAAGGCATACACTACTCGTGTTGGGTCAGGCCCGATGCCTACTGAAAACGACGAACTTTCAGCCTTCTTCCACGCCCTAGGCATGGAGTTCGGCGCAACTACTGGTCGCGCTCGCCGTTGTGGTTGGCTCGATACCGTTCTTCTCCGTATGGCCGTCATGGTGAATGGAGTGACTGACCTTGCCGTGACTATCGTTGATGGTTTAGACGAGCGTGAAACTCTCAAAATCTGTGTTGCATACGACATCGACGGCGAGCTTCACGAATTCCCACCAGCGACTCGTTCAGGTTGGGATAAGGCGACTCCAGTTTACGAAGAACTTCCAGGCTGGCAGTGCGACACCACTGCTGCCCGGAGTTGGGGTGACCTTCCTGAAAATGCTAAAGCATACCTCAATCGCCTCAGCGAACTCGTTGGAGCGCCAGTAAGCTTCATCGGTAACGGACCCGAGCGCGAGCAGACGATCATCGTCTAACTATAAACTCATCCAATCTAACAATAAAGGCGTCACCGAAATGGTGACGCCTTTATTGTTTAATGATTTCATCACAACACGACAATCTTTAAGCTGTAATGCCGACGGGCGTACAAAATCACTTTTGCCGTCTCTATAGAGTAGGTAGTAGCGAGTAGCTAACATGGGGCACGGGTCAGAGGTCAATGGCACTTACTTAAGGACGTGTGCCGTCATTTTTAGCCCCAAAGTGGGCGGCATATTATAGCAAGCCTGAGGGCAACGCCCTAGGTTTGGTCGGGGGAGGCATCAAGCCCTATGGGGGCGAGCTAATTTTTAAGGGTCTTTAACTATGATTCCAATGAGTTATATCGCCCATTCAGGGCTCGAACTATCAAAATCGATTCTTCCCAGAGCGTTGCCCTGGCTACGTTAGAATCCCCCTTTGGGTTTCATAACAAGCCCAGTGAATGAAAGTCCCCTCCATTTACGGAAGACGATAGTGGCTCTTAAATAAGAGCCATTGGGGTCAGAGGTGTTGATTAGCTATCCAATGATAGCCACCTTGAATGCTAATTCACAAATACGCAGCCATTCTAGCCACTTGCTACTGCCTACTCGACAAGTACAGTGGCTATTCCACTGACTTCATAAGCTCAGCGAGTACAGCTCTAACTTCCTCAACAGGAATAGCAAAGCTCTCAGCCCGGTTAGCACGGGCGATATTCATCCCAATACATTCACCATCCAGAGTCAACAATGGGCCACCGATATTTCTCGCACTGAACGGAATATCAGTTTGAATTACTCGAGGGAAACTGTCTCTTCGCTCAGAATAATCTCCACTCATTTGGTCGTTTCTAGATTTTCTTTCTTTGTATGCTTCCCCTCTAGCCATGAGCTCCACTTCAACTGTTAGAATCTCTCCGCCACGCTCGAACTCTACCGACACCTTCTCTCCAGCCATGAAGTCTCGGACTCGCTCGATCAGAGCCTCTCGGGAGGTCACCGCATCACCTCCAATTTTTTTGATCACGTCACCTGCAGCAAGTCCTGCTTTTTCAGCACCAGTTTCAGGAGTCACCTCATGAATTTCTAGAGAATTTTTTACCGACTTAAATGTGATACCTAGCACTGAGGGTGCATTCCCTTTGACCTCACGACTTTTCGCGCTGATAATTCCAACATTGACACGCCGGAGGTTACGGCTCGAGGCCCCATTCGCTACTACCCATGAACCTTGCGCCAAATCACTCGATTCGGCCCAGACAACTGGAGAAAGACCATTGGCCTCGACCTTTAGCAGAGCCACGTCCCAGTGAGGGTCTGTAGCAACAACTTTGACTCCGACATACTTTGTCTCACCAATACGCACCGAGAGGTCCTTTCGCTCCTTGAGTTCACTAGCCTTAGCGAGGATGTAACCATCTTCGCTCGCTACGATCCCGTAGTTGAAAAATCTCGAGCCATCATAAATCACGGCAGTGCACTTTTGAATGGCCGCTCGTTGAGCAGAAAAAGCCGCGCGTACTTCTTTACCATTAGTGCGTTCGTCACTAGGCAAGCTCGGTTGAGCCCAAATTAGCATCTGCGAACATGACAACAACATCATCATGCTCAGTATTCCTCCTATTCCAAATGTTTGCTTCATCACTTTCTTCAGGTTCACTTATTTAACGTTTCACGAGGTTGAATTCTGCATTTTTCACTTTTCCATCTCTCCTAAATTCAAATACTACTCGATCACCCTCTGCAAATTTCTTCATTCTATCTCTCAGGTCCTCTTTGGATTCCAATGGTGATGTATTCATTGTGGTCAACAAGTCCCCCACTTCGATTCCAGCAACTGCTGCTGGATAGCGCGGCTCCACCTGAGTCACTTCTAGGCCTCCATCCACCTCTTTCACTGCCAACCCCATAAAACCAGTACCGGGCTTTGGTCTTGAAGCAAAGGGTCCATCACCGATAAACTCCCCCTTCTCTAGCATCTCCCAATGTGTGTGGAAAACCTGTAATGGGACGTGCATATTCTCAGCTAGTCGACCACCCACGCGGCTATGAATAGCGATCAACTTTCCGTTCATATCAAACAAAGGACCACCAGAGTCACCACCGATCAAAGTACAGTCAGAATGAAAAGTCGTTTCCGCCGCCTTTAGCAATCTGCCCAAACGAACCACTGAACCACGTTTTTTATCAAATCCTCCCGAATGCCCTAGAGCAAAGACCCAATCACCGATACGCGTCGCTGGAGTGCCGTCGTCACTCTTTTCCTCATAGCTGATAAATGGAAATTTCTCATCACTCTGAATTTTGAGCATGCCTGCATCATTTTCAGAATTCAGCCCCAGAGACTTAGCTTCATACTCTGTGCCATCCTCCATGATTACCTTCATGTCCTTCTGGACGCCGGAAATAACGTGAGCAGCGGTAAGCACCAGACCACTTTCCGATACAATCACGCCCGTGCCTGATCCTTGACCCATTTTTATACAGACCGTTGCCTGCCGGGCTGCGTCTAAATGCTTCTGTAATGAGCCCTGAAGAGCAACCAGATCTTCACGGCTTTCAGGCACCTTCTTATCATTGACATAGAGGCGCTCGACAGAAGTTGCTGTCGCAAAAGTTGCGATCCACACGCATATCGTAAGTTTTCCTAAAAGTCTCATCAATTAACTGGTTCAATGTATTCGACCAAGATAGCTTATGTCGCGAGGGATTCAATAATCCATTTGAACAAATACACTGAATGAATCAAATGCGTCGACAAAACATAAAAAAAGACGATCCGCTAGACCGCTCTAAAGGAAACCCCCTAACCTTGAAGAACAGTGAACCTACCGGATCGTCTTGTCTTCTTGCGAAGACATTTGTAATGTGTCACCACTTTCTCATTCTGCAAATAGTTTTAGTGAAAAATCGAGAAACTTTCGTTTAAAACCAAGTCACGACTCGCTTTTTATAAGATGAATACGTCACATCGACCGATCTAGAAGAAATCTTTACCTATCTGCTCGCGCTGGGCCGATGGTGGTTGTTGCCGATTACGGTAACTTAATATCCCACCACTCTTTGCTCCAACATCACCACCGAGCCGGCAAGAGCTAGGGCATTCAGGGAAATACAATTTCCGCTTCATGAACCAAACTCCAGCTATCCCGACAAGCAATACTCCCCCAGCACTCATGTAGAAGAGCATTGGGATTTCAATTTCAGCCGCAGAGTCGAGCATTTCCACAAGATTATCGGTCTTGGGTTTTGATGAGGATTTCTGACCAACGATCGGGGTTACTGACTCAGCTATCATTTCGCGTAGAATTTCCTCCACCCAAAACAAGCGCATGGAGAGTTGCCCGACAAAGCCATCGAGCTGGTCAAATACGTCTGACTTCTCACGCGCTTTGTGTGCTGCATTCCAGAGCAATTCCTTCACCTGCCATTCTGGCACTCTATCACTCACGCCCCCGGATAACAAAAAGTCTGATCGCTCTGGAGCTCCAATATAATAATAAACGATGACTATGGGATCTTTATTCTCCTTAAATACAGTTTCGTACACTTTTTGAGGTTCGTAACCATCTGGCACCTTTTGTGCCAAATCGAAGAGGTAAACATAAATGGGCAACTCGGATTCCTCCATATGCATGTCCAGCGCGTAGTTGAAATCTATTCCCTCCTGCATACTCAAGAGTTTTTGGGGATCAACCAAATACCCTTCGGGCTTGTTGCTGAAATAGTGCTCTAGATGAACTCCTGAAATCTCAGAATTCTCCTCCAGCTGCTTATGCCTATTCAAACTTGGTTTAGCATCAACAGCCTCGATAATTACCTCTACTTTCTGCTCTCGCTCGGGTGTGCCGTCCTCCTTCTTCGGATTTGCAGCTGTAAGCAAAGCCATGCCAACCACTATCTCACCCTCTTTGATTCGCGCTTTATCAACATCGTTCCAAACAGGTAGAGGTGGGAGCTTTGCAGCCATACTAAGTGACGTTGCACCCAGCACCACTGCTACTAAAAATCTGAGCCAGCCATTCATCATTTCGCCAATCTGCGCGCTTTTCTTCGAAGCCGCTTTACATACTTACGTACGCCACCAAGCATTACTTCAATAGATTGCATAAAGTTAGATTCCAACAAGTACGGATGACCTACCGTCAGAATATTGAAGGATTCCTCCTCATTCATAGCTACATCCAATAAATACCCTACATGCAAGCATACCTCCTTACGGTTCACATCTAGCACCAACATCACACATCCCTCTTTGCTCGCTGACTCTGGGATATCCTGAAAATCACCCCGGTTCATCAGCCAAAATCCGTAAGAACGCACATTCTGTTCATCGCGAAGCGAGCAAGTCACCACACAGAAATAAAGTTGGGGGAAGGCGCGTTCAGCACGCCCAATCCATTTCGAGACTTTCTTTCTATCTGGAACACGCAGAACTCCAGCAGCATCATGAGGACGCCTCACCGTCCTATCAAAACCAGCGTAAATGCTATCGAGTTGTGCCAAAACCAAGCCACAATGAGGACATTCCTCAGCAGATAAATGCATGGTTTGTAGACATCGAGGGCAGCGCATGGGTAGGCACCATAACCAGCCTCTTCCCTCACGCCAAGCCCCTAGCTCGGAAATTTTACAAACTCCCATTCACCATCATGAGCTATGGAGACATTCAGGCATTTTAGTTCGCCGCGCGCACACCGGCTCTCACCATTGCTCATTGATCCCGGAGGAGTTTATCAACTCCTTGCACTTTGCCCTTCACAGCCACCCCTTCACCCGCCATCCTCCTGCGCATGCAGCGTCTGATCGGCTCACTCATTCTCATCCTTGCCCTCGTTACTTCGAGCTTAGCTTCCGAGCACGTAATCCTAACTGGTGGTGCAGCTCTCAGGAAATGGGAAAACTACCGAGTCGAAAGTGACCGTCACGATAGGTGGTGGGCTAACTTTATCCGAGCCTCAACTTTGCAGATGGACATTATCAAAGCGGAAGAGGGCGGAACCCCGTCGTTCACTTGGTACGTCTATAAGCATAGCTACGTGCTCCGCGGATCAGAAGACGGGAAACCATACACTACTTGGATCACTGAACAGGCTCAAAAACGCGGGGCCAAACTTGTTTGGATCACCTCTGGCGATGACTTTATCCAGAAATTCAACCGCTTGCCGGCAGGTGGCACCCGTACGTTCAACTTTTTCGGACATTCCAATAAGCATTGCTTCCTGCTCGATTATTCATCGCAAATCCTCGGAGTCTCTGCAGCATGGCTGCACGAATCCGAACTCGATAAGCTCAGCTCACGTCCCTTTGCAAAAAAGGCCATCTGTAAGAGTTGGGGTTGCTATACTGGTGAAAGCATGAATCGTTTCTGGAAGAAATCCACTGGCACCCGACTCATCGGAGCCAAAGGCAAAACAGATTACGCAGCGCTCAGCTTTGGAAAAATGCCCACAGTCAATGGACGCTGGGTTCGCTAGAGCCCAACCACTTTTTATCAATTAACTACCACATAACGTATTTTCATGAAATTCGAAGAACTCAAAGCACTGTATGACCTCCCTCTCTTTGACCTCATCAAGAAGTCACGCGAAGTCCACGACGCAAACTGGATCGACAATGAAATCCAACTCTGCACACTCCTCTCTATCAAAACTGGTGGCTGTTCAGAGGATTGTTCCTACTGCGCTCAATCTGCACGCTACAAATCTGGTGTAGACTCACAGAAGCTCATGGAAAAAGAAGATGTCATGGCTCGCGCTCGCGTGGCTGCGGCCTCTGGTTCCACAAGATTCTGCATGGGTGCCGCCTGGAAAGGTGTGCGCTCTGGCACTAAGCGGTTCGACCAAGTAGTTGAAATCATTGAAGACGTTTCTGAACTCGGAATGGAAGTCTGCGTCACACTTGGCGAAGTCGGTGCAGATGAAGCGGTACGTCTAAAAAAAGCAGGAGTCACCGCCTACAACCACAACCTAGACACCTCGCGTGAACACTACCCTAAAGTGGTTACTTCACACACCTACGACGATCGTCTGCAGACAATCAAGAACGTCCAGGACGCTGGCATGGCTGTTTGCTGTGGCGGCATACTTGGACTTGGCGAGACATCTGATGACCGCCTCAAACTGATAGAAACCATTTCTGAGCTTAACCCACAGCCAGAATCTGTCCCGATCAACTCACTCATGCCAATGCCCGGCACACCTCTTGGCGATTCTGATCCAGTGACCATTTTCGATGTGATCCGGATGATCGCCGTCACACGTATTGCTGTGCCAAAAGCCAAGGTTCGCCTGTCTGCTGGTCGCACACAGATCTCTGAAGAAGGTCAGGCAATGTGCTTCTTTGCTGGAGCCAACTCGATTTTCTACGGTGACAAGCTACTCACGGCTAAGAACCCAAGCATCCAGAAAGATCTAGATCTCATCGCCAAGCTCGGACTCAGCACCAGACAGCCTAACCCAGACATGGAAATCCCTAAGGCGACTTGTGACAAGGAAGCCAGCCCGTGTTGCAGTTAATTTCATACCAGAAAATGAAGAACTATCCATGCCCCGCTCAATGAGTTGGGTATTTTTTCTTCTCCATAGAACCCACTCACCTAACAACTCACACTCGTTTTGCACAAAACGATTTCAATCACAGGAATCTCAGCCATTTCAGGGCTCGGCACCAGCATCGGCGCACATGCCGACGCCATGGATAACGGTGAAACCGGCCTAAGACCGCTCAAAGGATTACTAGGTGATCGCATCGACTGCGGTGACTTACAAGCGTCGTGGATCCAGGACCGTTCTATTCTGAACTCCCGTAAGTGGGCACCGGCGTCAGCTCTAGCAGTCCATTGCGCCAAGCAAGCAGTCGCCGACGCGGGCCTCGATGGAACTGACTTAAAAAATGCGGCAGTCATCGCAGGTTCTTCACGAGGCAATGCCTGGCTCAGCGACTGGCCTGGCCGTCGACCATTCAAACTAATGGCAGCATCTAACTCGATGCATGGTGAGATAGCCTCGGCAGTCACAATTGAGTTGGGAATCACTGGACCATGGCAAACGATTTCCTCTGGTTGCGCCGCCTCACTCGACGCTATTGGCATGGCCTGGATGATGCTTCAGACTGGAGTGGTGAAACACGCCATCGTTCTAGGAATCGAGCTCCCGCTCGTTCCTGAAATAGTCCAAGATTACATCGACACTGGCGTACTCAGCACCAACGGCGTCAACGATCCCTACCACCCCAAAACTTCTGGATTCTTCCCTGGAGAAGCAGGCTGCGCACTTGTTCTCAGCGCAGAAAATATTTCATCAGCCCCAAAGCTTGATGGGTATTGGTGCAACTCTGACGCCGACTCACCGATTGGTATGCCCGCTGACGGAAAAGGTCTTCGAGCCTGCTTAGAGTCAGCTCTTACCGCATTACCCAATGAGACTAAAATTTCAGCCATCTGCCCCCATGCATCTGGCACCCACCTGCATTCTCAAGCAGAAGAACGCGCCTTGCTCGACGCTCTCAAGCCAAATTCCCCAATCTCACTTCACCCGCTCAAGCCTTTCACCGGCCACACAGTAGGCGCCAGCGGAGCTCTCGATACAGCCATCTTAGCGCACTACCTTCGCAACAAGGAACTCCCACCTAACCTCGTTCTTACTCAGCCGCCCTCCCCCTTTATCCTTCCTACCGAGAAGACCAAAGCGTCAGACACCATTCTAAAAATTGCTGTCGGCATGGGTGGGCACAACTCAGTCATCGCCCTTTCGCCGCCACAGGGCTAAATACAAAATAATATGACAACTCTAGAAGTTTCCATATCTGATCAGACCCTAAGAGTTCTAGAGAACGGAGTTGAACAGCGTAGCTATCCTATCTCATCAGCAAAAAATGGACTGGGACCTGAAGAAGGTTCACTCAAGACTCCTACGGGGAAATTCACCATCGCCGAGAAGCACGGTCACAACGCCCCACTCAATACTATTTTCAAAGGCCGTTTACCAGTTGGTCTATGGACTGTCGGCCAGCACTGCGAGGACGACCTAGTCACCACCCGTATCCTTTGGTTAGATGGCCAAGACTCCGAAAACTCCAACACCAAAGCGCGCTACATTTACATCCACGGTACCAACCATGAAGACAAGATCGGCACCCCGGATTCCTGCGGCTGTATCCGCATGCGTAACCAAGACATCATCGAACTCTTCGACAATGTCACAGAAAACACTCCCGTCAGAATTACAGTCTAATGGATTTTGATACTAGTAGTTCCATTCTTATACTCATTGCAGGTTTATCCGTGGCCCTTGTATCATGGATGGCTGGCTCTTCTATTGGATACAAGAGAGGTATCAATGCTTCTTATAAAAAACAGTTTCCAGCCTCACCTTTACCCATCTATATATTTAAAGCAGTATCAGCAGTCTGCCTCATTCTCAGTATAGGATCGGTTGGCTATTCATCGTATTTTTTGTCTAATAGTATGCAGACTACTGCAATTGTCACAGAAATCGCAGAACACACCGATAGCGAAGATCATAAGACGTTTACCTCGCTCTACACATACAAAGACCACCTCAACCAGAACCAAACAAGCAGCTCAAGCTCTGGTGACGGGAGAGGAACTCCGATTGGCCACAAACTCAACATTCGTTATATTGCAACACACCCACACCTCTCACAAGTCGACACGTTTGCCGCGGCATGGTCCCTTCCGATTATTTTCGCTTTACTATCCCTCATCACATCGCTCATCTCCCACGGTCTGAAGATAAAAAGGAACCACGAAATTGCACACAATATCACAGAAGAAACACCAGTGAAAATCACTCACTAAATAATCCCTTTCTCACTTCTCACTTCTCACTTCAAAAAACATGAAACTCATCATTTTCGATTGCGACTCTACTCTTTCCTCTATTGAGGGAATCGACGAACTCGCCCGCGCCAAAGGTCCTGCAATCTTTTCAGAAGTAGAGGCATTGACCAATGCTGCGATGAATGGCGAAGTACCGCTCGACCAAGTTTTTGCGCGCCGTCTAGAAATCATCCGACCAGACCTCGCCGTCTGCGCTTCGGTCGAACAACTCTACATCGATACTGTCGAACCAACTGCAGTGGTAACCCTGGACACGCTGCGTGAGCAGGGTTGGAAAGTGGTTATCCTTTCCGGTGGATTCAAGCGTCTCATCGAGCCGCTTGCCGCCTTTCTCAAAATCGATCGCATAGAAGCAGTGCCACTCAATCTCGATGAAAACGGCCTTTATGTCTCCTTCGATAATAGCTATCCGACCACCTATAATGGAGGTAAACCTGAGATTATCCGCCAACTCAAAATAGAATTCTCACCAGATAAAATTATCATGGTCGGCGACGGAATCTCAGACCTCGAAACCAAATCAGAAGTCGATAGCTTTATCGGTTATGGCGGCTACACTCCACGTGAAAAAGTCCAAGCCGGCGCCGACCACTTCATCTACAAATTAGATGAGCTTCTAACCCTCGTTTAAAAAATGAACTTTCCTCTACAGTACCGTTACCTATTCAATGGTCATCGAGAGCTTCTCACTGTCGATGAAGCGAATGCTTGGCGCAATCTACAAGTAGAACGCCTCATCGAGCTATGCGACTACCCAGCCGTTAGAAGCCTCTTTCGTATCCGCTGGATCTCTGAGGACCCCGCCGTGATAGACCTGCTCAAACTAGGCTCTGAGCAGTTCTACAAAAACACCCTCCAGCGCCTCGACAGTAGAACCCATCATTGCCCAGAGTGTCATGCTCTCTGCCGCACCAGCCGCGCCCGGCTTTGCCCTGAGTGCTCGCATACTTGGTTCCAAAAATAAGGACGCACATCAAAGAATCCACAAAATTGATCCCAGCTTCTATAGCTCTTCATTCTGTAAATTTTGAGAAATCCTGTAATTCTGTATAAATCTTATCAACCTCTATGCTCACTGAACAACGCGCCCATCATTTAGCCAAAGCCAGCGAAGCCTTTCAGGTATTTCTAGGCCCTATCACGGCTAATGAATTACTCGATTGGGTCAGCCACGAGCTCGGCCACCCAGAGGCGCTCGATGACTTCCAGCAGGTGGGAGATATCCTCACCAAAGCAAATCCCCCCAAACACCTACTCCACATCATCAGTGGAAATACGCCACATGCTGGGTTGCAGAGCCTACTTCGCGGTCTGTTGGTTGGAGCTCAAAACACGATCAAACTCCCGTCGATAAAGGGTGACACCGAAGAGACATCCATTCCAGAGGTCACGGCCTTTTACCGAACTCTACCCACAGAGCTGCAACAGCTTTGCCTTTTCACAAGCGAACTCAGCGACTCTTTACTCGCCGCTGCTGACTGGGTGATCGCCATCGGCTCGGACCGTGCTATCGAGTCCATCCACGACCGCCTCACTCCCAAGCAACGCTTTATCGCTCATGGCCACAAAATTAGTTTTGCCTTGATCGATATCCCTAGCGCCAAGAATGCCCAATTGGCCGCGATCGATGCCTCGCTCTACAATCAACAAGGTTGCCTCTCACCCCACGCTATATACGTTAAAGATGGTGCCTCTGAATTCGCTCCACTGTTAGCTAAAGCAATGGAGAGCTACGCCCAGCGAGATCCACGCGGCGAAGTAGGTATTTCTGAAAGTGGTACCATCCGTAATCTACGTGAAACCGTGCGCTACAAAGCGACACAGGAACCAGAGAATTATCAGCTCTACGAGAGCAAAGGTGACACTAGCTGGACAGTGATTTACGAAAACTCGCCAACCCTCAGTCCCAGCCCTCAAAACCGGACAATCTACGTTCGCCCCTGGCCGAAAAACCCGCTAGATCTGGGCAGAGAACTGGAATATCTCAGCACCATCGCCCTCTCACCACTTTCAGCATTGCTCAAAACCGTAGAATGCCTCACACCTGCACGCATCTGCCAACTTGGGAAAGCACAATACCCACACCTCTTCTGGCACCACGACGGCTTCGCCCCACTCGCCAGCCTAGTCACTTGGCAAGACATCCATCTTTAACTCAGCTCCTAACCATAGATTACTTTTTATACAGAATTTTTAGAATTTTCAGAATTTCTCAAAATTCACCAAATCTACGGAATCAGCTCTCACTCAGCAACATTAACAACTGGCTCCCCAGAGCCACCCTCCCCAATTAACCAGTAATAATTAACGAATAGCCCATGAAAGACGCACCTATCCGTACAACAGCAACCATCACAGCGATACGCGATGACGATAAAACATTCATCGTCACTCTCCCTAACGGAAAGACATCGCTCGGTCACTCTCAGCTCAAACACAAACACTACCGGGATTCCCTCGCAATCGGCGACACCGTCACCGTAGAAATGACCCCATTCGATTTCGAAAAAGCCCGCATCATTCCCACTCCTTCACCGGAGGTGAATGAATAATTAATTGTCCGCTTTATAGTTCCATCATGTCGGCACTTCACACTCCACACTTCTCACTTATCACTTCAAAATAATGAATATAATTTTGGGCACAGCGGGTCACATTGACCACGGTAAGTCATCACTGATCAAGATTCTATCCGGTATCGACCCCGATAGACTACCTGAGGAAAAGTCACGGGGAGTGACAATCGAACTAGGTTTTGCCCATCTTAGTTTAGGAGATTTCGAGATTGGCCTGATTGATGTCCCTGGCCACGCCGACTTCATCAACAACATGGTGTCAGGAGTCGGAGCTCTCGACATAGCTCTATTCATTGTAGCCGCCGACGATGGCTGGATGCCCCAGTCAGAGGAACACCTGCAGATTCTCAACTACCTCGGCATCAACAATGTCATCATTGCTCTCACCAAGTCCGATCTAGCAGAAGATCTCGACTTCACTATCGAACTAGTTCGCGAAGACCTCATCGGAACCACCATCGAGGACGCTCCTATCATTCCAGTTTCATCGGTCACTGGCGACGGTATTGACGCCCTCAAAGCTGAAATCCTAGAACGTGCAAAAAATCTCAAATCTTCACCCAAGCATCACATTCCTAGGCTTTCTGTCGACAGAGCGTTCTCACCTAAAGGCACTGGCACCGTCATCACCGGCACCCTGACAGGTAAAGCCATCAACAAAGGCGACACTCTAGTCTGCCTGCCAGAAGGCCTAGACGCCGGCGTGCGCAATGTGCAGAACCACAATATAGCACTCGACTCCTCCGTCAGTGGAATGCGCACAGCCCTCAATCTCCCCGACCTACCGCTCAAACAACGTGGCAAACCTGGTGTCAGCCGTGGCTCACTTCTAACACTCCCCGGCCACCTTACTACGGTCGACACCATCGACGTCGAACTCCAGCGCGAAAATCGCTCGATCACTGGCCAATCAGCCACCAGCCGCGCGCTCAAAAATACCGAAACCGTCGTCCTCCACCATGGCACCAGCCGCACCCGCGCCCGTGTCATATTGCTCGACAGAACCGCTCTCGACCTCGGAGAAAAATGCTTTGCCCAGCTGCGTCTCGAATCTCCAATAGCAGCCTGTACTGGCGACCGCTTCGTCATCCGCGATGGAGGCCAACAAGGCACCCTAGCTGGAGGCATCATCCTAGACGCAACTGCCAAACCCCGCGGCTTTCGCAGCGACAAACGCTCCACATTCCTCACCCTCCGCGCCGAAGCTCCAGAAACCCTCCGGCCACTCATCCTGAGCGAGCTAACTAAGTCACCAGCCCTCTCAGCAGAACAACCACTCTCAAATACTCCTTTCACCAAAGAACACATCAGCCAGACGATCGAAAAGCTGGTGAAGGAAAAAAAGGTCGCCCGCCGCACTGGATGGATTCTAGCCCTACATTGGTGGAAAGAAATCTTAGCCAAGGCCGCTACTCTGATCAACGACTGGCACACCCAAAACTCTGATGCACCGTCGATGCCTATCGCCACCTGGCGCAGCCAGTTACTGGCCGAGTCAACACCTGAGCCACTTCTCGATGCAATTGAGAATCACCTCTTCTCTAACGGATACTTCAAACAAAAAGACGGGATTGCCAACGAAGAACACTCGCTCGAGCTACCAGAACGCCTCGCCCACGTGGCCTCAAATATTCTCAACACCTTCAAATCTAGCGGCCTCACCCCGCCACCACGTGTCGAACTAGCCCCAGATGAGTCATCGCAACAAGCCCTCATCTTCCTCATCCGTTCAGGCCAGGTGGTCGAGCTCGACCCAAAGGCGTTGTTAGATGCTGAAAGCTTCAAAAAACTGCGCCAGTCAGTCATCGATCACCTGAAGACAAACACCCGATCCACCGCCAGCGAACTACGCGCGCAAAGCGGAGCCAGCCGAAAGTTCATCATGCCATTGTTAGAAGGGCTCGACGCCGAAGGAATCACCGTCCGCGACGGCGATTATCGTTCACTAGCCTGACTATCCTCCTTTCCCATAGTACTCAAACCACCTAAGACTTTTCCCATGAAAGAACGCGCCGACGCCCTCCTTGTTTCTCGCAAACTTTGCGATTCCCGAGAGCAAGCCAAACGACTCATCCTCGCTGGTGAAGTCCTCACTGGCACCACCGTGGTCTCTAAGCCTTCGACCAAGCTCGAAGTCGATGCGCCGCTCCAGGTCAAACAAAAGCCGAAATACGTCTCGCGTGGTGGGCTTAAGCTCGAGGGAGCACTCAAGCACTTTGACTTCGACCCCGAAGGTCTACTCTGCCTCGACTGCGGCGCCTCCACGGGAGGTTTCACCGATTGCTTACTCCAGGCTGGTGCAGTAAAAGTGCATGCCATTGATGTCGGTACCAACCAGCTTGTTTGGAAAATCCGCAGCGACGAACGCGTCGTGGTGAAGGAAAAGTTCAATGCCCGTCACATGGTGCCAGAAGACATTGGCGAGCAAGTCGATCTCTGCGTAACCGATGTTTCCTTCATCTCACTCACAAAAATTCTCCCACCACTTTTCAGCGTCCTAAAACCTGGCGGCCACATCATCTGCCTGGTAAAGCCCCAGTTCGAACTCCAGCGCGATGACGTCGGCAAGGGCGGCATCGTCCGCAATCCTGAACTCCACCAAAAAGCAGTGGATAAAATTCGCGATTTCGTCACCGAAGCTCTCGGTTACCAATGGCTCGACCACACCACCTCCCCCATAACCGGCACTGACGGTAATGTCGAGTACCTGGCTCTGCTGAGTTTCTAGTGTTTGAGTCCTTTTTGTGTTACGGCGAAATGCCATATGGCTGAAAAATTGTCCATATCCCGAATATTGACTTTTTACCGCATTGAGCTACACAGGAACCTTACCACACATGCCAGAATCATCAAAACCATTAACAATCGCAGCAGTAGGTTGCGGCTCCCGTGCCCGTACTTATACAGCGATTGCCATGTCATTGGAAGGGCGCTACCAAGTGACTGCAGGTGCGGACCCGGTGCCAGACAGGCTCGATGCGATGCGGACGATCTCAGCCAACCCTGACTTCAAAGCTTTTGAATCGTCCGATGAGCTACTCGCGCAGGACCGACTTGCTGACGTTCTTATCATCGGAACTCAGGATAACTACCACTTTGAACCAGCCAAGAAAGCTTTGGAAAAAGGCTACCATCTCTTATTGGAGAAACCGGCGGCACAGACGATGGAAGAAACTCTAGAGCTAGCAAGGCTCGCCAAGAAGTACGATCGTAAAATCCTGCTCTGCTTCGTCCTTCGTTACACAGATTTTTATTCCAAGGTGCATGGAATCGTCCAATCTGGACGACTCGGCGATGTCATCACGATCCACGCTACCGAAGGCGTCGACGCCTGGCACAACTGCCATTCTTACGTCCGTGGAAACTGGTCGAAAACAGCAGACAGCTCACCTATGATTATCGCCAAATGCAGCCATGACACCGACTTTATTAGTTGGTTGATGGACAGCCGGTGTTCCTCAGTGAGTTCCTACGGCAGGCTTTCCTATTTTACCGAAGCCAACGCACCAGACGGCTCATGCGACCGCTGCACCTCCGGCTGCCCTCATGCTGCGCCACAAGGCGGAAGCTGCATGTATGACGCCCATCACTACCTTGACAAGCAGGCAACGTGGCTGAGAATGATCTATCCTCACCCGACCGAGCGCAAGGACGAGGATATCGTGAAATGGCTTGAAACTTCGCCGTGGGGACGTTGCGCATGGAAATGTGATAACGACGCCGTTGATCACCAGGTCGTAAATATGGAGTTTGAAAATGGTGGCACCGCCAGTCTAACCATGACGGCGTTTGATTGTGGCCGCGGGCTAGAAATTTACGGAACTAAGGCGTGTTTGCGCGGTGGAGATATCTACGACGGATTTTCCAAAGCCGACATTGCCATCCGCGACCACTCCAGTGGCGAAAGCGAGTTGATCCATCTCAAGGTTGCCGATGAGGATGGCTATCAGGGCCACGGTGGCGGCGACTACGGCCTAGTGAATGCCATGGATGCCATCTTCCGTGGTGATGGGTCAGAAAATACATTGATTGAGCACGCGATCGAAGGTCACCTGATGGGCTTCGCCGCAGAAGAGTCCCGCCTAGCAGGCGGCAAACCAGTTTTACTTGGTAGCCTGCATAATACCATTTAAGCAGTAATCTAGGAGGCATCTTCCAGTAACATTTTTTTACTGCGTGACTTAAGCTCCAATTTTCGGCAATACAGCTCCTCCGCGCACCTTTACCAAAAAGCAAATTCCTAGTAGTCAGCTTTATTTAACTCCCCCATTCCAGACCCTATTGATTTATGAGTAACGACGACAATTCTTCTGCTGAGCACAGCGACACATTTTTCAGCCAGTTCAAATCCCTCCGAGCCGTCTTCTGGGTGGCTGGCTGGATGGAACTTGTCGAGCGCTTCGCCTACTACGGCGTGCGAGTGATACTGCCAGTTTTTATGGTGGCAGCGATCGGCAATGGTGGTCCCGAACTTGACCAGATCCAGAAGGGCAGTTTATACGCAGTATGGGCTATCGTGCAGTCCTTCGTGCCCATCCTCTCCGGCGGCTTCGCCGACCGCTACGGCTACAAGATCAATATCGCCGCCGCTACGCTTCTCAAGATCATCGGTTATATGATTATGGCCTACTGCATGCCGCTGGCCGAGATGATCGTCGGTATGCCGCTGGCTGAAGCCCGCGCTCTAGGTATCGACCAAGTCTACGGCGTGCTGTTCACTGGAGCGATGTTCGTCGCCTTCGGTACCGCGATTTTCAAGCCAGGCATCGGCGGCCTGGTCGCAAGCCAGCTCGACAAGAAGAACTCCTCTCTTGGATGGAGCATCTTCTACCAGTTGGTCAATATCGGAGGATTCTTCGGCCCGCTGGTCGCCGGGTACCTACGAGTGATCAGCTGGGACTGGGTGTTCATCATCTGCTCGTTCGCTGTCGCTCTGAACTTTATCCCACTATTCTTCTTTAAGGAACCCGCCCGGAAGGCGTTGCCGGAAGGCGAGAAAAATCCTGGGCCATCCCGGATGCTCTTCGAGTCGCTGCGCGGACTGCTCGAGCCGCGGCTGTTCTTCTTCACTATCAGCTTCGCTGGCTTCTGGTTGCTGACCTTCCAGCTCTTCGATATCCTACCGAACTTCATCGACGACTGGGTCGATTCGAGACACCTTGCGGCGGCCCTGGGATCGATCATTGGTGAGAATATCGTGCCCACGATCAACGGCGGTAACCTGACCCAAGAGTGGATTATCAACTTCAACGCCCTACTGATCAGCATCGGCACCTTCATGATGGGTTACTTCACCCGCAAGGTGCCCACGCTGGTGACCATCACCATCGGCATAGTAATGGCTATCATCGCCACCTATGGGCTCGGCATGAGCATGAGCGGCTGGTGGATCCTCGGAGCCGTCGGCTTCTTCTCCTTGGGCGAAATGCTGTCGGGCCCTGGCACCTCACGTTACATCGTAGAGATCGCTCCACCGGGACGGGAGGGACTCTACATTGGCTACGGCAACTTCACTGTTGGCATCGGCTGGTCGATCGGCTCGATTATCGCAGGTCACCTCTATCAAAACGGTGGTGATAAGGTGGTGCTGGCCAGGCGCTACCTCGTCGATGAGCTAGGAATGAGCGTGGACAAGGTCAAAAGCCTACCTAAGCTGGATGTTGTGCCAGCGCTCGCGGATGCGACTGGAACCGACGCCTTCGGCGCAGCGGATCTCCTCTGGAACACCTATGCCCCTTACTCCATGTGGTCCATTTTTGCGGCTATCGGTCTCGTATCGCTACTAATGCTCATCGTCTACAATTTCGCAGTCAACGGCGCCAATAAAAACCCAAATCACACTTTAAATATCCATGGAAAACAGTGGGTGAAGGCCTTCCTGATACCGATCACCGTCATTCTTATCGTTGTAACTATCTGGAGAATGAAGGTGGATATTCAGGTTCCCGATAGCACTTGGTCTTCCGTTATTCTTGCCAACCTCGGTCTAAGCCTCAATGCCGCCTTCTTCTCGATGATGCTGATCATTTCCTTCTTGCCGAAGCACTTGCACTCGGTGACATCTGCTGACATCACAAAAAAGTAGCCTGAAGACAGTCGCGTGTGCGCCAAGAGCTAATCCTCTAGTGCTTCAGAGTCTCACGTAGTGACACCACATAATAGCCCCGAACCCGAAAAGAGTGAGGCCTCGGGGAATTTATTAGTGGCGTGCAAAAAAAAGAGGGTATCATCATTTATCGGGCCAGCCGAGTGTCTATAGTCGCCGCTCTGGACAGAAAGCTTGGTCGAGCCTTAAGCTTGGGTTGGTTTTGACTTTTCCCATCGAATTTGTCGGCAGTTCGTGGTTTTCAGCGACCTCGTTTTAAACTACACCTTTCTAAGCAACACAACTTTCCCTTTTCACTCACACCATGTCTGATTCTAATTTTGAGCCCACCTCTAGCGCTCCCATCACTCCCGACGAGGTCTCACTCCGACCTCCAGCATTCAGCGATTTTCACGGCCAAGAGAAAATTAAAGAACGCATCATGCTCATGGTCGAGGCCGCACAACAGCGTGATGATGTACTTGAGCATGTCCTCCTCTCAGGCCCTCCAGGTCTAGGTAAGACAACCTTGGCCAATATCATCTCTGGAGCTACAGGCACTCAGCTTCATACCACCTCTGGACCACAGATCGAAAAAGCTGGTGACCTCGCTGGCGTGCTCACCAACGTCCAAAAGGGTGATATCCTTTTCATCGATGAGATCCACCGCCTCCATCCGGCAGTCGAAGAATACCTCTATCCTGCAATGGAAGACTTTAGGCTCGATATCATTATCGACTCAGGTCCATCGGCTCGCTCGATCCAACTCAGCCTCCCTAAATTTACGCTCGTAGGGGCCACCACTCGCGCCGGCAAGCTGACATCTCCGCTACGCTCGCGCTTTGGTTTGGTCAATAGACTCGATTACTACACCAGCGAGCAACTCTCAGTCATTATTGAGCGCTCGGCCGGACTGCTCGATATCTCCATCAAACCTAACGGAGCGAGAGAAATTGCTTCACGCTCACGCGGGACGCCACGTATCGCCAACAACCTCCTACGCTGGGTGCGCGACTTCGCTCAAGTCCGCGGCGATGGAGTCATCGATGGCGACACCGCAGTCAAGGCTCTCACCATGATTGACATCGACAACGACGGACTGGATGAAATGGACGTGCGCATCCTCGAAGCTATGATCTACAAGTTCAATGGCGGCCCAGTAGGCCTATCCTCAGTGGCTGTAGCAGTCGGTGAGGACGCCTCAACCCTAGAGGAAGTCCATGAGCCCTTCCTGATCATGCAAGGCTTTGTTAAGCGCACTCCACGCGGTCGCGTCGCTATGCCCGCAGCCTACACAAAAATAGGAGCAACACCGACTAAAGCTCAGGGAGACCTACTCTAGTAGGTCTCAATTCTTGAAATATTCTGTTACATAGATTAAATTCCTTGACCCAAGTACGTTGAACTGTTTATCTCCGCGTCCGAAACAAAAATTTCAAAAATTATGGCAAAAGTATGCAGCATTAGAGGATCAAAAGTACGTGTAGGTCGCAAGATTCACCGTTCTGGTCTCGCAAAGAAAAAGGGTGGTATTGGCCGTCACGTGACTAAAACAGTCAAGCGTAAGGTTTCTCCAAACCTACAGACTAAGCGCATCTTCGTTCCTGAACTAGATCGTTACATCAAGCTCAAGTTGAGCTGTAAAGCGATCAAGACCATCAACAAGAACGGCGCTTACGCTACACTCAAAAAAGCAGGTATCATCAAGTAATTGATCACCTACTCTTTCTAGAGTAACCAATTTAAAAACGACACATTCCTCACGGATTGCGTCGTTTTTTTGTGCCTCTATTTCTGAGTCGATTTACAGCTATTCAGGTAAGACTGAAAAGTCTCAGAAGTTCCTATATATCAACTCCTCAATCAGAATTGTTTCACATTTAGCAATCGCTCTACCATTTAGCACCTCTTTGATAGACCTGTAGAGTAGTTCAGTATATTTATAGGTAACTCATGCCGGAACCTTCTAAATATTCAGTGCCCAACCTTGAGCGTGCTTTGCACGTTTTCGAGCTCCTTAGTCACCATAAGGAAGGTCTGATTGTCTCTCAAATAGCTAAAGAACTCGAGGTTCCGCGCAACTCAATATTCCGCATCTGTTCCACTCTTCGGGAACAAGGATATATTCAGTATTACCGAGACACCCAACAAGTGACTCTGACAAAAAAACTCTTCTCCATCGGCTACCGAGCACTTGCTGACGACAACATCGTTCAACTTGCGCATGATCCAATGCGCGCACTGCGTGACGACATTAAAGAGACCGTCTTGATTGGCACATTGCTAGAAAAAGAAGGTGCTGTTTTGGAAGAAATATCGGGCCTACACCACTTTAACTTCAGAGTAGAACGCGGTGCTCGCTTCTACCTCCACTGCACCGCACCCGGCAAAGCGATGCTGGCCCATCTCTCAAAAGCAGAACAGGCAAAGATCGTCGATAGTATTGAACTCACACGCTTCAACGAAAATACGATCACCTCGAAACTTAAACTCATCGAACAACTCGATGCCATTCGCCAATCTGGAATTGCATACGATTTTGCCGAACAAATTATGGGCTGCCACTGCATCGCGGCCCCGATCATGGATCAATACGGCTACCCAGTTGCGGCAATCTGGATCACAGGTCCATCAAGCCGGCTCCTCATAGAAGACTTCCCCACCCTCGGCGCACGCGTCAAACAAGCTGCCGACGAAGTCGCTTTAATACTTGGCTACAAACCAGCCTAAACATTTCCCATTATGCACACTATCTCATCCATTATTTCATCAACACTCATTACTGGGGTTTTCGCACTCGTTTTGACTCTGTCCTCACACGCTAAGGATGACGGCCCCGGCGTCTTAAAGAAATCATTCAATGATGATGAGCTATACAAACCGATGGGCTATATAGACAGCTCTAAAAAAAGGGTCCGAGGCCACGCAGCCATGCAGTTATTCAAGGGCTACCTCGCCGTCATTGAAGGCCGTGATAGCGGACTAGGTGATGCTGCCATCGCATTCTTCGACATTTCAGACCCGAACAATCCAAAGCGAGTGTCTACGCACGCGGACGAGCACACCAATGTGCTTTTCGAAGGTCACAACTATGGATTCATCGAAAAGGACGGTCGCGACTACGTTTTCCTTAATGCCCAAACTGGTATCCAAATTTGGGACTGGACGGATATAATGAAGCCAACGCATGTCAGCTCAGTCAAGATCCCAAAGCTAACAAAAGGAGCCTACGCAAACACCACATGGTGGCTAGCGATGCAATATCCCTACATCTATGTTGGTGGCACCAATACAGGGCTCCACATCGTAGATGCATCTGAACTTGAATCTCCGAAACTAAAGAGAAGCATCCCGATGAGTAAGCTCGGAGGATTCAAGATTGGTTCTCTTTTTGCATGTGGAAATCTACTCGTCTGTAGCACATTCGACGCCCCAGGGATCAGCGTGTTAGACATTGGTGACCCGCTCAACCCGACGCTGCAAAAAACACTCAAAGAAACATTTGGTTATAGCAGTCTATTCAATGGTGGCTACCTCTACGGAATCGGCGAAAAACCCAAAGTGTGGGATCTTCATGATCCAGAAAACATGAAGCTCATTAGCTCCTACGATGGTGAAAAACTAGGGTCAAAAGGCGGCTACGGAGTATTTCAAGATGGCTACCTCCATCAAGGCGCATCGAGTGGCTACGCTAAAGTAGACATGAGGGACCCGAAGAAACCCAAGCTAGTCAAGAAATTGACGATGAAGATCCCGCATCAAGATTTCGACGGAGCCAACGTGATCGGCAACTACGTAATCATGTCCTGTGACCACGGCACCGGCTCACACATCATCGCCCACCAGACTCAACCCGACACATTAGGACCTGAAGTCAACTTTGTCAGTCCAGCCAACGGCTCACAGAACAACCACCGCCTTAGCCGTATTGGTCTCACCTTCACAGATGAGGTCGATCACCGTGACCTTGAGGGCATCGTGATTCGCGAAGTCGGCGGCAAGACTCTCCAAGGCCACTGGAGCCTGCACAATGCGATTCTTAACTTCACCCCAACCAATCCTCTGACCGCTGAATCGACATACGAGATCGTGCTCCCCGCTGGGTCGATTCTTGATCAAGTCGGCAACCCACTGACCAAGCCATTCCGTTCGCTATTTTCTACTGGCAAAACACTCAGTGATTTCAAGGTAGCCATTGCGAAGACGCCAGCGACTGAACTAGGTAATGCAACGACACTCACCGTCGCGGGATCAGCACCTAACACGACCTACTCATGGGATTTTGGCGATGGAACCCCACCTACTGCTTATTCAAAGAACACCTCGGTTTCACACACATTCAAAAATCTTGGCCATTACCAAGTTTTGCTGCACGCACGACAATCTGGAAAAAAGGCAGCGTCCCTCCAAGCTCAGCTTATTTTCAGCAAGCCAACATCAAACCAGCCTAGCAATTCCTCAACGATTGCTGTCGATCAACAGCGCCAGCACATCTGGAATGTCAATCCGGATAACGGCACTGTCACCGTCCTCGATGCCACAACGATGCAAAAGATCAAGGAGATCGCGGTCGGCCCTAACCCACGCACTCTTTCAATCGCTTCTGGTGTTGTGGCCGTAACCGACGAAGGCCTCTCGCAACTTCACCTGATTGATGCCGAAAAACTTGTTCTGCTTCATTCTATAGCACTCGGATCTTCGACTCACCCATACGGGGTGGTCCTGACACAGGATGCTAAAACGGCCTATGTCAGCAGCGAAGCTCTAGGAGTCATCTATGAAGTCGATTGCACATCAGCAAAGATCCGCCGCACGATCAAACCAGCTCTGATGCAAGGCGTCACACTACGCGGCCTAGCTCTCAACGCAGACCAAGACACACTCTATGCCACCCGCTTCATTTCACCTGACAGTAATGGTGTCGTCTATAAGATTGATCTAGCCACAGCTAAGGCGTCTGAACTTAAACTCGCCATAGACACCACTGCTGACACCGAGGACTCAGGGCGAGGGCTGCCAAACTACCTTTCACAAATCGTCATTTCCCCCGATGGCACCCAAGCATGGATCCCGTCTAAGAAAGACAATATTCAACGCGGACTGGCACGTGATGGAATGCCGCTCACCTTTGAAAGCACAGTTCGACCGATTGCCTCAAAAATTACTCTTCCGAGTGGTACCGAGGTGATTGCTCACCGTCATGATTTCAATGACAAAGAAATGCCGATCGCTGCGGTCTATAGCCCACTGGGCGACATGCTATTTGTCGCTATGCAAGGAAGTAACAGCATTGAAGTACTCGACGCCTATGAAGGCACACACATCACCTCGATCCTAGATGTCGGCTCAGCACCGCGCGGCCTGGCTCTTGACGCCAAGACAAGCACACTCTTTGTTCACAACTTCCTCGACCGCTCAGTAGCAGCCTTTGATGTGGCAGGTATCATCTATGATGGTGACGGAGTGGCCAATCATCAGTCCACCACCAACGTGGTAGCACAAGAGAGCATGAACCCTTTTATTCTTAAAGGAAAAAGGCTCTTCTACAACGCAGCCAATCCACAGATGAGCCGCGACTCCTATATCAGTTGTGCCAGTTGTCACCAAGATGGTGGCCAAGATGGCCGAACCTGGGACTTTACCGATCGCGGTG
>JBLHPP010000002.1:0-27160 GCA_047624385.1 Crocinitomicaceae bacterium | reverse complement strand
GGTAGAAGTAGTCATCGATGTGCACTCCATCGACATCATAACGTTTGACCACATCCATGATCACCGCAAGAGCGCGCTTCTGAGTGAATGCATCCGCAGGATTGAGCCACTTGTATTTTTTGTAAGTCACGATGTGCTGCGGGTGCGTACGGCAGACGTGGTCGCGTGAGGTGGGGAGATCCTTATTGGGTAGCGCGCGGAATGGGTTGAACCATGCGTGCACTTCGATCCCGCGAGAGTGGGCTTCCGTAATGCAAAAACTGAGGGGGTCGTAGCCTGGGGTCTTCCCCATTGTGCCGGTCAACCAATGGCTCCATGGCTCGTAGTTCGACTTGTAGAGGGCGTCAGCATTCGGCCGGACTTGGAAAATAATTGCATTGAGGTTGAGGCTTTTGGCTTTATCTAGCATGGCGATCAACTCCGCCTTTTGAGCAGACGCGCTGAGCCCTTTTTTACTGGGCCAGTCGATGTTGTACACTGTGGCGACCCAGGCAGCGCGAAATTCACGAGGAAATGTGGGTGGTTGTTCGTTGCTAGGTGCGTAATGCTGGGCTTGTGCTAGACTGACTAGTGCGAGGAAAATGAGGAAAATGCGAATCACGCCAGACGCTAACAAGTGGTCAGGTCTATCTCCAATAAAAAATATAGGAAAGAATGTAAATTAAGTTGCTATTACAGTGAGAGCATCGCCCAAAATCCACCCAAGCATTATCTGAGAAAAGTAATATGAAAAAAAACAAACCAAGCTCGACCGCTTTATTTGTCTCCAATGGTCTATGGTGGGTAGCCAACCACCCCGGATTATCGATCGAGATCCCAGAGCGGATGAGGACACTCAATCATGAAATGATGAAGTATCTCAACCTCGGGATTTTTTCCACCCAGAATCGCTTTGGGAGATGTCTTCTGAAGTTCAAGACTTCTCTGATGCAGAAATTTGCGATACCAGGATTCTATCTACATTTTGCTCTAAGAAAGCGATGTATCGATGATCACGTTGGAACTGCGATTCGCGAGGGAGCTGAACAAATCATTGTGATCGGCTCTGGATTTGACACTCTGAGTCTGAGGATAAGCCAAGATTTCCCAAATCTTAAGATCATTGAAATTGATCATCCCGCCACCCAAAAACCGAAGAGTAAGGCTATCTATAGGTTTGATGAGGCATTTAAGAATCTCCATTTACTCCCACACGACTTCACTGAATGCAGCATTCATGAGTTACTTTTACAAAGTGAACACTACGATAGCAGTAAATCATCGGTCTTTGTTGCCGAGGGCCTGTTGATGTATCTCGACGAAAAAGAGGTCCGCGGAATTTTGGATGGCATACGTCTTCATAGCAGCTCAGATTCGCGGTTTATATTCACTTATATGGAGGTATTTAATGAGGGGGGGGGCCAATTCAAATGTGCTTCACCCATGACGCTATACTGGCTCAAAATGAAGCGAGAAATGTTCACTTGGGGGCTTAAGACTGACCAATTGGTCTCATTTCTTGACCACTCAGGATTTGATGTGCTTGTCTGTAAGACCCATAAGGAGCTGAGAGAGGAATACCTCACTGAGAACAACCTCGATGCCTCTCTTGTCGTTGGCGAAAATATTGTCGTCGCTACAATTAGTCAATAATCACATAGGTATCCACGTGTGCGATGTGAAAACCCAATCCAAACCACCAGTTATAGATAGAGCGACCGAGACGTTCGCGCTACTAGTAATGTTCAAGAATACCGTCGACGATCGCGCTGGCGGCGAGTGATTGGTACCAGGAGCGATTACATCTTTGGCGCTCCGAATAATTCGAGATATAGCCGCATTCGACGATTACTGCCGGGCAAGTGGTCTTGTTGAGAACCGCGTATTGCTTACCCGGCCGAGCTTTACGATTCTTGAGCTTCAGTTTTTGAATCATTTTTGATTGAATAGATTCTGCAAGCTTCTTGCCGCTGTAGCTGGCATAGTAGGTTTCCACACCACGGACATAAGTGTGAGTGGTGGCATTGAAGTGAATACTGACGAATATAGCATTGCGCTTGCCATTGGAAATCTGTGCCCGGCGGCTCAGCGCTACCCATTTGTCGCTTCGACGCGTCATTGTCACTGGGATTCCACGGGCCTTGAGCAGCGTCTCTACCTTGATAGCCACTTTGAGGTTGAGATCAGATTCTCTGACTCCTCCCCAGATAGCCCCCTTGTCTTTACCGCCGTGCCCAGCGTCGATAACCACATTACTGTAGCTTCCAGCATCGAGCATTCCATTGCCGATGAAGAGGCAAAGTAGGAGCGGGAGTATTTGACGAGTTTTAGACATAATTACCTGAGATCTAAGATAGTTTTTAAAATTTTAGCTAAAACTTGTCAATTGTTTTTAAAATATGTTGAATATTTAGAAAAGTTTACAAAAAAATACCCGCAAGCTGAGAACTCTGCGGATATAGTAAAATAGTTGATTATCGGTATGTTAACCGAGAATTTTAAGCTGTGCCCGGTGCCCGGTGCCCGGCGTACAAGATCTCTTTTGGCGTCTCTGTGAAGTAGCAAGTAGTTAGCAAAGAAAACCTGGCACGGTTCAGGTTGCAAGGTGCTGATTCACAAATGCGCTACTCGACAACCCTCAATGCTGGGCAGGTTCTTGATCTGAAAATTGTCGTGGAGCGTGATTATCGGTATGCTAGGAAAGTTCTTTAACAGCACGCTGGATGCGGCGGATTGATTCGGCTTGGCCTAGAATCTCAAGAATGGTTCCGAGGTCAGGACCGCCAGATGCGCCAGTGAGGGCGACGCGTGTGGGGAACATGAGTTGCCCGGGCTTCGCTCCGTTCGCCTTTGCTGTCTCGCCGATGGAGGATTTAGCCTCAGCCCAATCGCTGAGATTTGTGAGGGCTTCCGCGAGTTTTTCTAATAACCCTGCTGCAGCCTCGTTCTTTTTGACTTTTTCAACGACTTCAGCATCGAACGGATAGTCAGGTTTGTAAAAGAAGGCGATCATTGCTGGGACCTCAGTCAGCAGGCGGACCTTTTCCTGAATCGAGGCTGCGATGGTGATGTATTTGTCGTCGGTGGTGATACCTGCTGCATCGACGTAGGGTTTTGCTGCAGCCGCAAAATCTTCAACAGAAAGTTTGGCGACGTGTTGTTGGTTGACCCAGCCACACTTATCGATATCGAATTTCCCTGGGGCGCGGTTGACTGACTCGATAGAGAATTTCTCGATGAGCTCAGCTGGGGAGAAGATTTCATTCTCATCTTTAGGTGACCAGCCGAGCAGTGCAAGGAAGTTGAAAACTGCTTCGCTAGTGTAGCCTTGTGTGGCGTATTCGCCGATGGCTGCACCTTGATCTCGCTTGGACATTTTAGAGCCGTCCATGTTGAGGATGAGAGGAATGTGTGCGTACGCAGGTGGCTCCACACCGAAGGCCTCGAATAACTGAAGGTGCTTCGGAGTGTTCATCAGGTGGTCTTCACCGCGGAGCACATGAGTCATGCCCATTTCGATGTCATCCACGACATTGACGAAGTGAAATGTGTAGGTGCCGTCTGAACGTTTCACCACCATGTCTGGATTGATCGACTCGTCTCTGTAGTCGACTGTGACTTCACCGCAAACGAGGTCGTTCATGATGATTGGCTTGCGCTCGAAACGGAAGCGGTAGGCTCCACCATCTTCGTAAACTCGATCAGCAGCGACCAGCTTTTCGAAGTAACGATTGTAGATGTCCATCCGCTCGGACTGGTTGTACGGGCCAAATTCTCCGCCGATTTCCGGGCCTTCATCACACTCCATACCGAGCCAGCTGAGGCCTTCGAAGATTGCGGTGCGTGCTTTGTCGGTGTTACGCGCTTTGTCGGTATCTTCGACTCTGAGGACGAATGTTCCGCCGTGTTTGCGGGCGAAGAGGTAATTGAAAAGGGCCGTGCGGGCACCGCCAACGTGAAGGTAACCAGTTGGTGAGGGTGCGAAGCGTGTGCGGACAGGTTTGCTCATAACTGTGGTTTAGAGGAGCGCGCTGGAAAGTCCTAGTGCAAAAATGATAAATCTCAGAGAAATCGTAACCGCGCTATGAGTATGACCTTCGACTAAAGGGCTAGTGTCGAAAGTCTAAAAGTCGAAAGTCATGTTAGCAAAGTCTGGGGCCTTTGGGTAGAAAGCCGTAACGCTGACTTGTGCTGAACCTGTTAGCTCGTTAGGCTGTGCCTCATGAAAAAGATCGCTGCCCACTGGCAGATTCTCATCGCCCTTGGGTTGGCTGTATTTCTTGGGGTTATTTTCAGGAATTTCTCTGCAGCGTATGGTGTTGATTCCAGCTTCGTGACCTTCGCTATGAAGACTGTGGGGGTAAGTTCGTTTATAGGTGATCTGTTCATGAGTGCGCTCAAAATGATCATCGTGCCATTGATCGTGAGCTCGATCATCGCGGGGATTGGAGCTCTAGGCGGAGTCAAGGGGTTTGGCCGATTGGGCTTAAAGACGATTGGCTTCTACGCCCTCACTTCCTTGTCTGCTATTTTGGTGGGACTCGCAGTGGTGAATTTATTCGAGCCAGGACTGGTTGATGGTCAGCCGAATGAGCAAATTCGAGCGGCTTTTGACCGCAGTGTCACTGAGGCATCGGACGCACAGGTGGCTAAAGTAGCGACAGCCAATCAGGTGGTTGCCACCGACTACTGGGACTTTTTTAAGAAGCTGTTTCCATCCAATATTATCAAAGCTGCATCGGATAATGGGCAAATGCTCGGGCTAATTGTTTTTAGTATTTTGTTCGGAGTGGGGATGACTCGTTTGCCGCAAGGGCAAATGAAGACCCTACAGGGGACGATTCAGGGGATCAATGATGTGATGATTTTAATCACCCGCTGGATCATGATGTTGGCTCCCATTGGTGTGTTTGCCTTGATGCTTCCCGTGGTCTACGAGTCTGGCTGGCAGATTTTTTATGAGATGGGCAGTTACTTCGGCACGGTGCTTACCGCTCTGGCTATTCATATGTTTATAACGCTACCCTTGATTTTGAGATTTGTCGGGGGGCTGAATCCTCTATCGCATTTCAAGGCGATGCAGACTGCTTTGCTCACCGCATTCTCTACAGCCTCATCCTCTGCTACCTTGCCTGTGACCATGCGCTGCGTGCAGGAAAATGCTGGTGTCAGCAAACGCACATCGAGTTTCACCTTGCCGCTCGGAGCGACAGTCAATATGGATGGAACGGCGCTCTATGAATGTGTTGCGGTGATCTTTGTGGCTCAGGTCATGGGAGTAGATTTGGCGTTCGGCGCGCAATTTATTATCGTTGTCGCCGCCTTGCTCACAAGCATTGGTGTGGCTGGCATTCCATCTGCCAGCCTGGTGGCAATCCTGCTGATACTTAAGAACTCAAATATCGACGGAGCCGAGACAGCTGTGGTGGCCTTGCTCAGTGTCGACCGGCTACTCGATATGTCACGGACTGCAGTCAATGTCTTTGGTGACAGCTGTGCTGCTGTGGTTGTCGGAGCAAGCGAGGGTGAAAAGGTGCTGCAGGGCGACTTTCACAACTTTGAGGATGACATCGAAGATGAAGAAGAGCGTCTTTTAAAAGAAGACTAGATGACTACTGAGTTGGTCATTATCCTTGCGGTATCCGCATTTTTCATTGGGGTGTCCAAGGCTGGATTCTCTGGGGTCTCGTTGATCTCGGTTTTCTTGTTAGCTGAGAACTTTGGGGCGAAGGAATCACTCGGTGTGGCTTTACCAATGTTGATTATGGCTGACCTATTAGTGTACCCAGCCTATCGAAAATATGGAAGCTGGGGCCCGGTCTGGAAATTCCTGTGGCCCGCCTTGATTGGTATTGGACTAGCGCTGTGGGGGCTCAAATCATTTTCTAATGAAACCGTGCGCGTCGTGATTGGTTCGATCATACTGGGCATGGTGGGGATGCAATTACTGCGAAAATGGGCTCCTGTGTTTTTTGAGAAAATGGTCCACTCGTATAGTTTTGGTATCGCCGCTGGTGTCAGCGGGGGCGTGGCTACAATGATGGCAAATGCCGCGGGGCCAATCATGCAGCTCTACCTCTTATCACGCAGGATGCCGAAGATGGAGCTGATCGGAGTGGGGGCTCGGTTCTTCTTATTAGTAAACATACTCAAGCTGCCACTCAGCGCCGGGCTCGACCTCATCACCTGGGAGAGCCTCAAGTGGGATTTTATCATGCTACCTGTCGTCACCCTTGGCGTCCTCATCGGTAAAAAGCTTCTGGTGAAAGTCCCTCAAAAAGCCTTCGAGGCGATGGTCGTCGTCTTCGCCTTGATCGCAGGCCTCAAACTAGTCTGCGGGACTTAAGCTGGGAGCGCCAAGCCCCAGCTTGGCAATTACTCCCCGGGCCGAGCTAGGGCTCGGCGTTCCCAGCGGGGGTGCAATGAGAATCGTATCGCTCCATTGTAATGGCTGGTGGTGGCAGATATCTGTATTTTGTGGCTATGAAAATGGCAAATACAAGAAAACCTCCTACCGAGCCTGGTAATGGCTTAGGGCTTTATACTGGAGGAAAATTTAGTGGGAGTGGCGTGGGTGGTGGATGCACCTATGAAAATCCAACTCAGGAAAAAATAGGGCACAGCGTGGCTAGAATTTGTCTTTACTACAGCTATCTATATCACCTCATAGTTTCCCTTGTGATGCTGATGTTGCCTCTGCTGTTCTGGGGGGGGCAAATGGTTGAAGATATGTTTCAGTATTGGGTGGTTGGAATGACTGGGTCAGTGATCCTTCTCACTCTAGGACGGCTAGTCTCCAATGGACTCACCCGAAAGGAGGAGCATCTAAGCTACCAGGCTGTGACGGTCCTGCTCATCGGGGGACTTGTCCAATTTATTATCATTGTCGTGTTAGATTGTATGCTGAGTTAAGCCGGGACGCTGGGAGCGCCAAGCCCCAGCTTGGCAATTACTCCCCGGGCCGAGCTAGGGCTCGGCGTTCCCGGGTGAATATAGCAATGTGTCGGTCGACTGACTTGTTTGGTGCGTCAGTGATGATGCGGGACTTCGGGTTGCGGATGCTGGTGGTGAGTTTGCCTCCCATCGCGCTTATGGCCTGAACGGCTTGCAGGTGCTCGCGGCCGAAGTAGGAGGTGATTACTAGAATGCCATTATCGCTTAATCTGTGAAGCGCATTGTCGTAAATCCGATGCCATGCCTCGGCGCCATTCCAGTAGTTTTGGTGGCGAATGAAGGCCACATCATAGGGGCCATTTAGCTGGTGGATGTGTGCTAGATGGCTGGCGTCCTGGGTGTAGAATTGTGCTTTAGCTGTTCGCATCTTGCACCAACGTTGCTTTGCCTCACCGATTTCACGGTTGCGGATGTCGATGCCTGTGATCTCTAATTGCTGGCAATGTGGTGCGAGTGAGTCAGCGAGGACTCCGGTCTCATCTGCCCGGCCGCAGGCTATGTTGAGCAACCTGATTTCCCGCTGGATATTGTGGAAATGATCGGCTGTCAGCGGGGCTAATAAAAACCTGAGCTGTAGCAGGTCAGCTTGGGTGTGTGGGTTGGAAAAGGGCAGTGGCATTACTTATGAAATGTTCTTACCGCAGACTACGCAGAATGACGATGGATAGTTTCAGAGAGATCATTTATTGCTGAAAATGGATAATACCACCTATGTCTCATTGGCACTTACTTTAGGGGCTTGGTCGTCAATCGCCGTGCTTTAAGATTTAGACTTCTTGAGGAGGGAATTTATTGAGAATTGAGAATTCCGTGGCAGGTACGTGGTCAGAATATAGGCAGCACTTTGCTTGCATCTTCTGATTCGTGAAATTTGTGCTATTCGTGCCATTCGTGCCATTCGTGGTAGAGGTGTTTCATCTAGCTGGCCTTTTAGCGCCTTTCGTCTTTTTCGCGGTAGAGGCGTTTTTCTTCAGTCACGGTACCCGCATCACTCCAACGTCGAGCCTTGGTTTCTCAGGGAATCTCTCCAGGACTGTCTTTTTTTAAGCTCTAAGTGTTATAAATTGTTTGGGAGTGGAGTGGGCTGTGGTAAAGGTTGTGTATGAAATACTGCTTTCAAATTTTTATCGCGGCTATATTGGCTCAATTTCTTTTTGCGACTGACGAGGTTCCTGCTGACTCACCGCAGCCGGCTGTGAGTGGTGATAGTTATACTGGTAAGGTTGTTGTGCTAAAGGTGGGCAAGAAGTCGCTGATGAATAAGCATTCCTTCAAATATTGGCGCAAAGTGATGCGGCGTGCTCAAGATCAGAAGGCGCGTGCGATTATTTTCGATATTGATACCCCTGGTGGCTATGCGGGAGAAACCGCGGATCTGATCACGCGGGTGATGCCAGACCTGACGATTCCATCGATTGCTTTTGTCAACCCTGAGGCGACGAGTGCCGGGTCCATGATTGCCTTTGGTTGTGACAAAATTTACATGCACCCACGTGGGTCGATTGGTTCTACCGGGATTGTTTCAGGTGGTGGTGGCGAGATCGATCCGGTGATGCGCGCTAAAATCGAATCGCTCTTTGCTTCCTATGTGAAAATCGTAGCAAAGGAAAAAGGTCGGAATCCAGATGTGATGAAAGCAATGATGTTCCGTGATCAGGAGTATGAATTTGCAGACGGTAAGGTGAAGGTTGGGAAAGGGGAATTACTCAACCTTATCGCAGATGAGGCAGTTTTGATGGTGGATGGTAAGCCGCTGCTTGCGGATGGAATCTGTGAGGATTTGAATGCTGTTCTGGCTGCTGAGGGAATGGAGGGAGTGGAGGTCGTTTATGCCAAGCCTAAGGGGTTGGAGGCATTTGCTAGCTGGGTCGGAATTGTCTCGCCAATCTTGATAGGCCTTGGGGGAATAGCTTTATTTATGGAGTTTAAGACGCCAGGTCTGGGGATTTTTGGTTTAGTAGGATTGATTGCATTTGCCCTATTTTTTGTGGGAAATAACCTCGACGGAAATGTTTCAGGTTCCTGGTTGTTTGTATTATTCGTTTTGGGCCTGATTCTCGTTATTTTGGAGTTTACGGTTATCCCTGGGACTTTTGTTGCGGGTATAGTGGGGGTGGTGATGATGGGGGCAGCGGTAGTGATCGCGATGGTCGACGTGGATATGTTTAAAAGTTTCAAGGACCTTGAAAATGGAGTAATTAGCTTCAGTGCGCTCATAGGCTATCCGATTTTTTACATGACGGTGGGGGTGAGTGTTGCGATGGTTGGAAGTCTTTTAGCCATGCGTTTTCTCCCATCGCTGCCGATGTATAGCTCTCTGTCTGTGAGCCAGGAGTTGGCTCCAGGGACTGGTCAGGAAAACTGTAATATTGAGTTGATTGGCCAACTGGGGGTCGCTGTCACGAACTTGCGACCATCAGGTAGAGTCAAAATTGGTGATTCTGAATATGAAGTGCTCTCCCAGCATCAATTTATAGAGGCTGGGACATCAATAAAGGTAGTTTCTGCTGACGGAATGAGGATTTTAGTGGATCTAGTGGGCTGATATCTGCTTTTATAGAGGAATGCAGGGAAATAGTTCATTTCAGGTCACACGCTGGACCTTGGTTCAGCGCGTCAAAGAGGCCAATGCCGCGGATGCTCAAGAAGCTCTCAATGTGCTTTGCAGCATGTACTGGAGGCCTCTCTACGCGTTCGCTCGTGGCTATGGCCGGAGCATGGAGGATGCTGAAGACGTGGTGCAGGGGTTTCTTGCCAAAGGTATCGAGAAGGCATTATTTTCTGCGGCCGATCAAGATAAGGGGAAGATGCGCACCTTTTTACTGACTGCTTTCAAGCGTTATCTACGCGACGAACACGTAAAGAGTGTGGCTCTCAAGCGGGGAGACGGAAAAGTGGACACGACTGATATTGCGGCGGAGGAAGAACGTTGGGCAGATAGTAAGGCGGCTGACCCCACAGTAAGCTTTGACAAGCGCTGGGCGATCATCGTAGTCGAGAGCGCGCGCGAGCAACTGGAGAGAAAGTATGCAAGCGAAGGGAAGTCAGATCTTTACGAGGCGCTTGCTGACAGCCTGACTGGTGAACTAGAAGAAGGCTACCAAAGCATTGCAGATCGCTTGGAGATATCACTCTCTGCAGTCAAAGTGGGAGTGCATCGCTTGCGTAAACGCTTTGGAGAAATGCTTCGAGCTGAGATAGTGGAGACGATTGGTGAGGGTGAGGATGCTGATCAAGAGCTGCGCTACCTGATTGGTATTTTAAGCGACTAAGCCAAGAGCTTTTTTTCGTGATGGGGGACAATTCACTAGATAAGTCAGGGGCGCAGAAGATGCTGGCGTGGGCATTGACTGAGAAGCTCGATGGAGTAGGGACGTCGGCTGATCCCGATCTTCCAGGTTTCGATCTCCTTGGTGTTCTCGGGCGCGGAGGAATGGGAACCGTCTATAAGGCGATGCATCACGGCTTAGGACGGATGGTTGCGCTGAAGGTTTTTACCGCTCGTGGCGGCGACCAAGATTTATTTATTGAGAGGCTGAAGCGCGAGGGGCGCTTGATGGCCCAGCTGGAACATCCAAATGTTCTAGGGATTTATGATGGAGATGTGCTGAGTGATGGCACTCCCTATTTAGTACTAGAGTACGTGAATGGCGAGGATCTGCAGGAGCGTATTTATGAACGCAAACGGCTGAAGCTGAAGGAAGCTATCAGGATAGCAGTCAAGGTCTGCGATGGATTGTCTGCTGTGCATACGCTGGGGGTGATTCACCGTGATATCAAGCCTGCCAATGTAATGCTCGGGCAAAATGGCTCAGTGAAGGTGACGGACTTCGGAGTGTCGAAGGAAACGTCGACCGATAATAATACCGCCTTGACTATGACTGGGACTTCGATTGGAACTGTCGACTATATGTCTCCTGAGCAATCCAATGGTGGAGTCGTTGATGAGCGAGCAGATATATATAGTGTGGGGGTGCTTCTCTACGAAATGATCGCGGGTGTGACTCCAAGAGGAGCGTTCGAGCCGCTCGGGAAATTTGGTGCGCCGAAAGAGCTCGAGAAGCTGGTGATGCGTTGTCTTCAGCGCGACCCTGACAAGCGGCCAGCCTCGGCAGCCAGCGTGGCTCAGCAGTTAAAGAAAATCTATAAGCAACTCCGCGGCCGAAAGGTGCGTAATGCTAGTTCGGGAATTTATTCTGGGCTGGCTGCGATGGCATGCTTGGGGATATTAGCGATGTTTATCGCGAGGGGGATGCGAGAGAGGATGATTACCTCAGCCGACGCGTTGGCAGCTCCAGAGTTCGCTGCCACGTCGGGGCTACCTGTTGTCTCAGGTCGTAAAGTCGGGGTGTGGGTAGATCTGTGCGATGGGCTCGATGTTGTCACCGGCACCCGGAGTGGTCAGTGGTGGAATGCCGAAGGGACACTTATTTCCAACGATAAGCTGGGTACTTTAATTCAGTTAAATCAGCAGCCGACGGGAACTTATACTATAGAGTATGCTTTTACCCGTGTGTCAGGTGACGGAGAGATCGTGCTGATTGTGCCGAGCTCTATCGGCTTGCTCACAGTCAATCTAGGAACGGACTCGATGCGGATTCCAGAGTTGGGTAGCAACAGCCTTGGCGTAGCCGAACGAAAAATTCATAATCTCCAGTTGGGGGTTGTCTACAATGTCGTGATTGATATCACGGATTCGGAGATTCGGGCCAGAGTTGATGACCAGACCTGGGTGGCCTGGAGCCTCGATGTATTAGAGAAAAAAGTGCATAAAAAGTGGCGTCACGCGGAGGCTGGTAAGCTAGCTCTCGGAGTGGATGGCTCGCAAGTCCTTTTCAGCCAGTTGCGCATGCAGCTGAAATAAACCACTAATTGGTGTGAATTTATGGATTTTTTTGCTGCTGTGAATAGCTAATTTCTTTGGGTGGCAGGGAAGTTGTTAAGGTTTATTAAATACCTTTGATGCGTGCTGATTCTGCTTGGTGAAATGCAGCGGGTTGCGGGAATTTGTAGGCGGCCTGAGGTTCGGTGAAAATCTCCCAAAATAGGGCTTGCCAGATCGTATTTGCTGAATAGAGTCGGCGCCCCACAAAGTGTCTTGAAATATGTATTTCGAGCCATTTTCATCGAGAATTATACAAATAGTAAACAATGCCGACTATTAATCAGCTCGTCCGTAAAGGACGTAAAAAACCAGTAGAGCAGTCAAAGTCACGTGCTCTCAACTCCTGCCCACAGCGTCGTGGTGTCTGCCTTCAGGTAATGACACGTACGCCAAAGAAGCCTAACTCAGCTCTCCGTAAGGTAGCCAAAGTACGTCTTACCAATGGTAAGGAAGTAATGGCTTACATCGGTGGTGAAGGTCACAACCTTCAGGAGCACTCAATCGTCCTCGTTCGCGGTGGCCGAGTGAAGGATCTTCCAGGTGTGCGTTACCACATCGTTCGCGGTGCTCTTGATACCCTTGGTGTCGCAAATCGTAAGCAGTCCCGTTCTAAGTACGGTGCTAAGCGCCCTAAGAAGTAATCTACTTCATTCAACTCATTTAAATAACTAACTGAAATTTCATTATGGCACGCCGTAGAAAAGTTCACGCAAAAAAAGACCGTCGCGACGCACGTTACGACAGCCAACTCGTTGGCACGCTCATCGCTAAGGTGATGAGAGACGGTAAGCGCTCAATCGCTGAGCGTATCGTATATAACGCAATCGAAACTGCAAACGACGGTGTCGACACTGTTGATCCTCTTGAGGTCATCACTCGCGCTATCGAAAATGCTAAGCCACGCGTTGAGGTTAAGTCACGCCGCGTTGGTGGTGCTACTTACCAGGTTCCTCTCGAAGTTGCTCCTGAGCGTTCCGAGTCCCTCGCAATGCGTTGGCTCGTAACATTCGCCCGCAACAAAAAGGGAGTACCAATGCACAAAGCTCTCGGTAACGAGATCAAAGACGCAGCCAACAATACTGGTACTGCAGTGCGCAAGCGCGACGACATGCACAAGATGGCTCAGGCCAACCGTGCATTCGCTCACTTCCGCTTCTAATTGAAGCAAATACTGTAGAAGTAAATCAATTCGCTCCGAATGTCCTCCAACCTCAATTCTTTAGACCGTCCATACCCGTTGCTGCAAACGCGCAACATCGGGATTGCGGCGCATATTGATGCGGGTAAGACGACGCTGACTGAGCGAATCCTCTTCTACACAGGCATGATTCACAAAATCGGTGAGGTGCACGATGGTGCTGCCACAACCGACCACATGGAGCAAGAGCGTGAACGTGGGATTACAATCACCTCAGCAGCGGTGACTTGTGAGTGGGAGCAAAAGCCCAACGATGGTATTACGAAGCTTTTCCAAGGTAAAAAGCAGCGTGTCAATATCATCGACACTCCAGGTCACGTCGACTTTACCGCTGAGGTGGAGCGCTCTCTCCGTGTACTCGATGGCGCGGTCGTTGTATTTTGCGGTGTCGCAGGCGTTCAGCCACAGACTGAAACAGTCTGGCGACAAGCCAATAAGTATGACGTACCCCGTATCGTATTTGTGAACAAAATGGACCGTACTGGTGCAGACTTCAACAACGTGCTCAATGATGTGCGTGAGAAGCTCGGTGCTACTGCCGCGGCCGTCCTAATCCCAATCGGCTCCGAAGATAATCTTCGAGGCCAAATTGACGTGGTTAACCAAAAAGCAGTCATTTATTCGGATGATGACAAGATTGGTTCCACATTCACTATTGAAGAACTTGATAGTGAGTTGCAACTCACAGCTGAAACAGCACGTGTAGAACTTCTCGAGGTGGTAGCTGATCTCGATGATGTTCTCGGTGAGAAATTCCTCAATGAGGAAGAAATTACAAATGCGGACCTCAAGTCCGCTATTCGCCGTCTAACGATAGCGAATAAATTTATTCCAGTTTCTGGTGGATCAGCCTTTAAGAATAAAGGTGTCCAGTTTCTATTGGATGCGGTCATCGACTACTTACCGAGTCCAGTCGATATCGTTCCAGCCAAAGGTCAAAAGGCGGATGATGCAGATGCAATTGTTCTAGCACCCGCTGACGATAATGCGCCATTTTGCTCATTAGCGTTCAAGCTCTGGGCTGACAAGTTTGTTGGCAAGCTTGTGTTCTTCCGGGTTTACTCGGGAACAGTTTCTAAAGGAGACATGGTTCTTAACCCGCGCACCGGTAAACTGGAGCGCGTTTTGCGTCTTATCCAGATGCAGGCAGACAAGCATATCGAGATTGAAACCTGCTATTCAGGTGACATCGCGGCATTTGTGGGTATCAAGAATGTGACTACTGGCGACACGCTCAGCGCAAAGAAGTTCGACATCCTACTCGAGCCGCCAACATTCCCCGAGCCAGTCATTGCAATGGCAGTCGAACCGCGCACAAAGGCGGATCAGGACAAAATGGGGCTAGGTCTCGCGCGTCTTCAGGAAGAAGATCCTACATTCGTAGTGAAAACTGACGAAGACACCGGCCAATGCATCATCGCTGGCATGGGTGAGTTGCACCTCGAAGTCATCGTTGATCGCCTCAAACGCGAATTTAAGGTGGATGCCAGAACGGGCACCCCACAAATCGCTTACCGCGAAACAATTTCGAAAGAAACCCCGGGGCTAGGCTTGCTGAAGAAGCAAACTGGAGGTGCCGGACAATATGCTAAGGTAAACTTAGTAGTCAGCCCGGCAAAAAGAGGAAAAGGTCTCACCATTGAAAACAAGGTCAGTGGTGGTGCTATTCCAAAAGAATTTATCAAATCCGTCTACAGTGGAATCGAGGATTCCATGATCAATGGCGTCATAGCAGGATATCCTGTGGTTGACTTACATGTGATTATAGTAGATGGAGACGCCCACGACGTTGATTCCAACGAAAATGCGTTCCACATGGCTGCAATATTTGCCATGCGAGACGCATTAGAAAATGGGAACTCGCTCCTTTTGGAGCCCGTTATGGATGTTGAGGTAACCACACCAGATGAATATCAAGGCGATATTCTAGGTGACCTCAGCCGCCGTCGCGGTCAAATCGCTGGCATGGAAAGCAAAGGTGCTGCCTGTACGCTCAAAGCTACAGTCGCCCTCGCTGAAATGTTTGGTTACATGACCGCACTTAGAACAATCTCATCTGGCCGTGCTTCATTCACAATGGAGCCGGCTAGTTTTGAACCAGTCCCACAAGCAATCGTCGATCAAAAGTTCGGCGAAAGTGCGTGAAATTAATAAATAAAAACAAGGTAAAAACAACACATCTTCACTATGTCTAATCAGAAGATCAGAATCCGTCTCCGTGCCTATGACCATCGCGCAATCGATCGTTCAGCACAGGAGATCGTAGAAACTGCCAAGCGCACAGGCGCAAAAGTAGCGGGCCCGATTCCTCTGCCGACTCACGTTGAAAAGTTCAGCGTAAACGCTTCTGTAAACCAGAACAAAAAGTCAGCAGATCAATTCGAAATCCGTACGCACAAGCGTTTGCTTGATATCGTAGACCCAACAGCACGCACAGTCGATGAGCTCAAAAAGCTTAATCTTCCAGCTGGTGTTGACATCACAATCCGTATCTGAGTTCTAAACTCGTAGAAATAATATTACTATGTCACTCGGACTATTAGGTAAAAAAGTAGGCATGACCCGTGTATTCGATAAGGATGCAGGCATCATGATCCCAGTCACAGTTGTTGACGTTAAAGGCAATGAATTCCTTCAGGTGAAGACAACTGAAACTGACGGTTACTCGGCAGTTCAGGTTGGATTCGACGACCAAAAGGAAAGTCGCCTCAACTCACCAACTAAAGGTCACTTCAAGAAGCACAATGGTACTTCTAAGAAGCTCGTCCAAGAATTTCGTTTCGAAAGCGACGCACAAATTCCAAACACAGAAGAAGCTCACCCAGGTGCAGCTCTCTTTGAAGTTGGTCAAGTAGTTGACCTTATCGGTACCACGAAAGCTAAAGGCTTCCAAGGTGTTGTTAAGCGTTACAACTTCGCAGGTCAGCCAGACTCACACGGTCACATGATGCACCGCCGCCCAGGTGGTATTGGTGCTGGTACATGGCCAGGTCGTGTATGGAAGAATAAGAAGATGCCAGGTCGTCACGGTCAATACCGTCGCACTGTTCAGAATCTTAAAGTCGTTCAGGTTCGTGAAGAAGACGGTGTAGTCCTTATCTCTGGTGCAGTACCAGGTCACAAAGGTTCTTACGTTGTCGTCCGTCCAGGTGTTAAAGCGAACAAGAAGTAATCTTAAAATTTAGAAAGAATAACTGAAATGTCAGCTAAAACACTCACAGCAGCAGATGCAGCATCTGCTAACATTACTCTCGTTGAGGGACGTAAAGGTACTCAAGCAGTACACGACCTCATCATCGCATACCGCGCAAACCGCCGTTCCGGCACTGCTAACACTAAGACCCGTGCCGAAGTAAAGTGCACAGGTAAGAAGATGTACAAGCAGAAGGGAACTGGTAACGCACGTCACGGTGATCGTGGTGCCCCTATCTTCGTTGGTGGCGGTGTTGCGTTTGGTCCTAAGCCACGCTCATACGCTAAGAAAGTTTCTAAAAGCGTGCGTAAGCTCGCTCTTCGTCGCGTTCTCACATCTAAGATTGCAGCTAGTGAGATCCTCACTGTGCCAGCATTCGAAGTTGCTGATGCCAAGACTAAGTCCTTCATCGCAACTGTGGCTTCAATCACAGATGCAAAGAAGGTTCTCGTTATCGCACCTAGCTTTACCGAGCAGACTTACCTCGCCGCCCGTAACATCAAGAAGGTTCAACTCATCACTGCTGCAGAAGCAAACATTGAGCAGATCCTTCACGCGAACACAGTGGTAATCACTGAAGACGCAATTGAAGCAATCGCCAAGCGTACTGCTTAAACCACTAATCGAAAAGAAAACGATGAAAGATATCTACAATGTAATCGACACTGTTCTTCTCAGCGAAAAAGCAACACTCCTTGCGGAGCAGAACAACGAATACGTGTTCAAAGTTGATCGCCGTGCGAACAAGCTCGAAATCAAACGTGCAGTAGAGCAACTCTTCGGTAAGAAGGTTGAAGCTGTACGCACCTGCAACTACGCAGGTAAGTTGAAACGCCAACGCCGTAGCGATGCAGGACGCGCCGCTAACTGGAAGAAAGCTATCGTACGCCTCAAAGAAGGTGACACACTCGATCTCATCTAAGCACCGAGATTGAACAATTATTAACGCTGAAAAACGAAATTCATTCGAAACTAATAGCGCATTATGCCTTTAAAAACATTCAGACCCTTCACCCCTTCAAACCGTTATAAGGTTTTACCGGGATTCGAAGAGATCACAAAATCAAAACCTGAGAAGTCGCTCACGCAGCCTCTCAAGAGAACTGGTGGCCGTAACAACCGCGGTCGTATCACTTGCCGTCACGTTGGTGGTGGTCACAAACGTAAGTACCGTCTTGTTGACTTCAAGCGTCGCAACTTCGGCGTGCCAGCAACAGTACTTGCTATCGAGTACGATCCTTGCCGTACATGCCGTATCGCACTCATCGAGTACACTGGTGGACAGAAGAGCTATATCCTAGCTCCAGTCGGCCTTGAGGTTGGCGCTACAGTAGTGTCCGGCCCAGATGTTGCACCTAAAGTTGGTAACGCAACAATCCTCAGTAACGTGCCTCTCGGTACAAGCATCCACAACATCGAGCTCACTCCGGGTTCAGGTGGCAAGGTTGCTCGTTCCGCTGGTCAGGAAGCAATTCTTTCTAACCGCTCAGAAGAGTACGCACTCGTGAAGATGCCTTCCGGAGAAATCCGTAAGTTCAATCATAACTGCATCTGCACCATTGGTCAGGTCGGTAATCGCGATCACATGAACGAAGTCTCCGGCAAAGCTGGTCGCTCACGTTGGAAGGGTATCCGCCCAACAGTTCGTGGTATGTGTATGAACCCTGTCGATCACCCTAACGGTGGTGGTGAAGGAAAATCAAAATCTGGTGGTGGACGCCAGCACCTTAAGTCTCCTTGGGGTCATGTTAAGGGTCAGAAGACTCGTAAGAAGATCAAGCACAGCGATAAGCTCATTGTGTCTGGTCGTACCAAGTAATTGAAAATAAACTGAATCTTATAACCATTTAACATTATGCCAAGATCACTCAAAAAAGGGCCATTCGTGGACCAAAACCTTCTTGATAAGGTGGACGTTGCTGTCGAAAGCGGCAACAAAAAGCCTATCAAAACATGGAGCCGTCGTTCAATGATTACGCCTGAGTTCGTGGGCCACAACTTCGCAGTACACAACGGCAAGACATTTGTTGCCGTCTACGTGACTGAGAACATGGTGGGACACAAACTCGGTGAATTCGCACCAACCCGAATCTTTAAAGCTCACGGAGGAATCGGTAAGAAGTAATTCTTAGATCGTCTGATTTCATTTTATGCGCGTTTCTCAATTATTATCAACAATCACAGGGGTGTTACTCCTGACTGTTGGTATGAGTAGCGCGCAACAAAATGAAAATCGAGATGCTCGCCTACTAAGACTGGAAGCGAAAGTAACCAGTCTTCAACAACATAACCAGACGCTCTCCAAGGCTCTTACCCATGCTAATAAGCAAGAAGTAGAAGCCAACAGAGAGTTAGAGACAATCCGCTTAGATCTTGAAGCGCTCGGAACCTACCCACTAGGGACAGATGACGAACGACTCAAGCAGGCGGTGGCCAACCGCAAGGTTCTCGAGGATCGCAACAGCAAGCTGGAAACAGCAGCACTGAAGCTCACCAACCAGGTGCGTGAATACCTCAAGACCGCCTTTGCAGCTGACGCCGAAGCACGACTAAATGTAGAATCTGCAATCAGAGGACTTGACGTCGAGCTCGGAATAAGGCACAAGCCGCGTCCCCAAGTAGATTTTGGCTCCCTTCAGGAAGCTAAAATCATCAGTATCGATAGCCAATCCGGCTTGCTGGTACTGAATGCGGGGGGAAAGCAGCAAGTGCGCATCGGCATGACGTTCCGTATCCTACGCGGTAACGGCCAAATAGCTGAAGCTATCATTGCACGGGTTCGTCCAGATATATCTGGAGCCCTTGTAGTGACACTCGAAGACACAAAAAGCGCGGTTCGTCTAGGCGACATCGCATCAATCAAAACGATTAAATAAACAGGAATCATTCTCCAACGGAAACAAATCCATGGAAGTAAAATCAACATACAAATACGCTCGCGTCTCCGCTAAGAAGGCTCGTGACGTGGCCCGCGAAATCCAGGGTCTTCCTGTGTCCTCCGCACTTGACGCACTGAACTTCACACCAAAGAAATCAGCTGCTCTCATTGCTAAGACACTCAAGTCCGCAATAGCTAACGCAGAAAATAACTTCGAACTCGATGCAGATGAACTCATCGTAAAAGAAGCGACAGTCGGTGAAGGCCCAACATTCAAGCGTTTCAAACCACGTGCCCGCGGCTCCGCAGGTGCTATCCGCAAACGCACGAGTCACATCTTCATTACCCTTGCTCCAAAAGCAGAGGCTTAATCCACTAAATAACTTAAAGAACCAATATTATGGGACAAAAAGTAAATCCGATCGCATTCCGCCTCGCAGTTAGCAAAGACTGGCGTTCGAAGTGGTATGCCAAGGGTAAAGACTACTCAAACAAGCTCCACGAAGACCTCAAGATACGTAAGTACATCAAGGGTCGTCTTCAGTTCGCAGCTCTTTCACGCGTCACTATTGAGCGTGCATGGAACAGCGTTCGTGTGACCATGCACACATCACGTCCTGGTCTTGTGATCGGACGTAAGGGTGCAGAGATCGAGAAAATGACTTCAGACATCACAAAGATTTGTGGTGGCTGCCAGGTGAAGATCGATATCATCGAGATTCGCAAGCCAGAGCTCGACGCACAGCTTGTCGCAGAAAACATCGCCGTTCAGCTTGAGCGCCGTATCGCTTTCCGCCGCGCAATGAAACGCTCACTCCAGACTGCAATGGAATTCGGTGCCGAAGGCATCCGTGTCCGCTGCGCAGGTCGTCTTGGTGGTGCTGACATCGCACGTGCTGAGTGGTACCGTGAAGGTAAAGTGCCTCTTCAAACTCTCCGTGTTCCAATCGACTACGGTTTCGCTGAAGCAGCAACAACATACGGCATCATCGGTGTCAAAGTATGGGTCAACAAGAAGGAAGAAAAGCTCACAGCTGGTGCTGGTAACCGCAATGACCGCCCAGGTGGTCGTGGTCGCCGTCCAGGTGGTGAACGCCGCGAGCGTCGCTAGGGCTAATCTCTTATAACTTATAACAATTAGGAATAAAGAATTATGCCATTAATGCCAAAACGGACGAAGTTCCGTAAGACTCAGCGCGGTAACCGCGGTGGTAATGCACAGCGTGGAACTGACGTAAGCTTCGGTGACTTCGGTCTTCAATCACTCGGTCGCTCATGGATGAGTAACCGCCAAATTGAAGCTTGCCGGATCTCCATCAACCGCTTCCTCAAACGTAAGGGAAAAGTATACATCCGTGTATTCCCTCACAAATCTGTCACAGGTCGTCCACCAGAAACTCGTATGGGTAAAGGTAAAGGCGCTGTTGATCGTTGGGTTGCAGTAGTCAAGCCAGGTGCGATGCTCTTTGAGATTGCAGGTGTGCCTGAAGCTGATGCGAAGGAAGCCCTTCGTCTCGCTTCAAACAAGCTTGGTTTCCGTACTCGCTTCGTTGAGCGCAACAAGCTCATCTCGTAATTGAACTTAAATAACGCGAAATAGAATAAACACTATGTCTACTAAAATTAACGACATCCGCGAGCTTTCCGTTCAAGAGTTGAGCTCTAGTCTCAGCGAACTCAAGCAGGAAGCCCTCAAACTTCGTCTTCAGCAGGCCACTGGCCAGCTCGAGAATACCGCCCGCATCAAAGCAATCCGTCGCGAAGTCGCACGTGTGAACACTGTTCTCACTGAGATTCGTACTAAGGCTGCTAAATAACCCCACAAAGGATTAAAAACATGACCGAATCAAAAACTACTAAGCCAGGTTTACGCAAGTCCCGCGTCGGCGTTGTTGTTTCCACAAGCATGAACAAGACTATCGTAGTAGAATACGTAGCTCGTGTTCCGCACCCACGTTTCAAGAAAATCGTTAAGCGCACGAAGAAATTCTACGCTCACGACGAAACTGGTCAAGCTGCTGTTGGTGACAAGGTGCGTATCACCGAGACAAAGCCTATCTCTAAGCTTAAGTGCTGGGAGCTTACAGAAGTTCTCACTCACTAAACCAGATTTTAAGGGTTCGGCGTCTCTAACTGGGGCGCCGATCTACATCTCTGTAACAATTTAACTTACTACAAATTTATGATTCAAATGGAATCCTCAGTAGCAATCGCCGACAACACTGGTGCACGCTCTGCTAAAATGATTGGTGTCCTCGGAACTCGTTCCAAGGTTGCTAACGTAGGTGACATCATCACTGCTCACGTTCGTGAGGCTATCCCAACTTCTTCTATCAAGAAGGGTGCAGTTGTGAAAGCTGTTGTTGTTCGTACCGCTGCACCTGTTCGTCGTCGTGACGGATCAGTGCTTCGTTTCGACGGCAATGCTGTTGTCATCATTGATAAGGACAACAACCCTAAAGGTACTCGTATCTTCGGCCCTGTTGCTCGTGAACTCCGTGAAAAGCAGTTCATGAAAATCGTATCCCTCGCTCCAGAGGTACTCTAATTCTAACGAACTGAACTATCATGGCTCACGTAAAAAAAGGTGATAAAGTACAAGTCATCGCAGGCAAGCACAAAGGTGCAACTGGTGCTGTAGTTTCTATCAACGAAGCTAAGCAACGGGTTATCGTTGAAGGTGTCCGCAAGATCAAGAAGGCGATCAAGCCTACCGAAGCTAACCAAGAAGGTGGCATCGTTGATATTGACGGTACTATCCACATATCAAACGTTAAGAAAGTAGTTTAACTCTACTCTTTCCTCGAGATTTTTCAAAAAGCGGCTCTCAGTAATGGGCCGCTTTTTTTATGCCCAGTAGACTCAGTTACACATCATTCTATTGATGTATTGATAGGTAATCAATCCCGCTAAAATCATGAATTCTACTTGCGAGCAATTTTTTTTGTGCAATCATTGAGGATGTCTAATAATTATTCTCCTGTAGTTGAAGCCTTACGCCAAGTGGTCGCTGATAGTTATGCGTTGATGGGGCAAACACATTTATGCCACTGGAATGTCCGTGGCCCTGAGTTTTTTGCACTTCATGATGCATTTGAGGCTCAGTACACAGAGTTGTTTACCGCAATTGATGAAGTTGCTGAACGTGTGAGGGCGCTTGGAGCACTCGCGCCAGGTGGCCTCAATCACCTAGCTGAACAATCCTCGATCTCTGAGATTGAAGAAAATACGAAAGCTGTTGATATGGTTGCTCATTTGGCAAAATCTAATCAACTCGTGGTCGCGAGCTTAAATAAAGCCAGAGACTTAGCAGGTGAAAATGGGGATTCTGAGTCGGAAGACCTGATGATCGCACGTGCGCAAGTGCACCAAAAAACTATTTGGATGCTCAATAGCTTCTTGGGTTTCTAGGCCTAGATTGGTTTTCTAAATTTAATAAAGGGTGTCCTAGAAATGGCACTGACTTAAGAGCCACTGTAGTTTTGCTAAATCGAGAGAGCTTACATTCACTATGCACTAGTGGAGCCAGAGGCTAGTACTTAACTGCGCTCAGTGTAAGTCCGTCACTAGGGGCACAAAAGGGGGATTTGCCATTAGGTAAGTCGGATGGCTGATCGAGTAAGCTCAGGTGGTCATCGAGACGGAGGCGGCCCTGAGCAGCCTGTACCGCAGCTCCGGTGAGGAGGCGGACCATTTTATAGAGAAACCCATTGCCGGTGAAGCGTATGAGGTAGCCGCCATCGACAGTGCTGAGTGAGGCTTCAGTGATGGTGCGTGTGTGGCTGGTCTCTGGGGTTTCGTTGCCCCGTAGCGCGGCAAAGGCTTTGAAGTCGTGCGTGCCAATGTAGTGGCGGAGTGCTTGCTCTAGGGTAGCAGGGTCCAGCAATCGAGGTAAATGCCAAGCTCTTCCATGAAGCATGGGATGCAAAACCGGATCTGTGGCTAGAAAATAGTGATAAGTCTTCGATTGAGCTGAAAAGCGCGCATGAAAATCATCTGGGACTTCTTCACAGTCAATGATCCGAATGGTTTTTGGTAGTTTGGTATTGAGAGCTGGAACCCAGTTGTACGGGTTCATATCGATACCCGCTGGGCTATCAAAGTGGGCGATTTGTGCATCAGCATGCACGCCAGTATCGGTCCTTCCAGACCCATGAATTTTAACATCTTGCTTGGCAATGGTGGCTAGAGCCGCGTCAAGGTGGTCCTGAATTGTCTGCGTATTAGGCTGGGTAGCCCAACCTGAATACGGGCGGCCGTCGTAGGCTATTGTTAGTTTGAGGCGCATGGTTCTTTCTGTGGAGAAGTTGGCATCCTAGGTGCCTTAGGTGAAGTGAATAATATCACCAACCCACTAAAATTCAAATCTTGCTTGGAGCTGTTAGTGTGTTATGTTCGGATGTTGTCGTATTTTTAACTGCAATATACTTCCACATTATATGATATCTGACATAGATACTCGCGCCATAATGCGCCTACTTGGAAACACTGCTGCAGTGGAGGGTGACCATACAGAGAAAAAACGGTTCCTTATGGATGGTCTTTGTGAGCTGATCCGCGCTGACGCTTGGGTTTGGGCGTTGGGTACCTGGGGTAAGATTGGAGACCCACCCGTGTATGTCGGCATTATGCATGGTGGATTTGATGTGGAAAGATTTGCCAAAATGTTAAAAGTTTTTGAGCATCCTCATAATGGGGAAATTGTAGGCCCTTGGCTCTATGAAGTAACGCATCAGAGAAAGCATTCTACCTACAGTCTAGCAGATTTAGATGTAGATGGTGTATTCAGTGAAAGTGAAGTAGCGGTGCTCATGGCGAATGCTAATATCGGTGAGTTTTTTGTGAGTGGATATCCGGTTGATGATTCTTCGATGAGTGCGATTACGGCTTATCGGTCTAATGGAGCTGAGCCGTTTAGCGCCAGAGAAATCAAGATAGCCCACCTTCTTTTTAGGGAGGTTTCTTGGCTTCATACGGCTGCCTGGTCGCATAAAATAACTTCCAAGGCTCCTCAGCTTTACCCTCGTCAGAGGGTTGTGCTCAATTTGATGTTAGATGGCTTAGGTCGTAAACAAATTGGAAACGAAATGGCACTCACAGAGAATACAGTTGCTGGCTATATTAAAGATATTTATAGGCATTTTGAAGTCAACTCGCAGGCTCAATTAATGAGCAAGTTCATCGTAGGTAATACGCATACACAAGGTCTTGTTGACGGCGAACGATCAGACTTCTAAATCACCCCCCCCCAATTGGGGGGATAGACAAAATGATACATATGTTTACTCTACTCCACAGTAGAAGGTGATCCTCAAAGATTATTTTTGTGTGAAGCGTGAGATTCAGTCCAGTGCTGTGTTGCTTACTCGTTTCAGATATCGATATCTTTGAGGTGACCAATTTACTCACTCATCCTAGAAATAACACCCATCCAAACTTAATTTGCGGGGTCAACTTCAATGTTGGCTCCGCGGTTTAGGTTGCTTCCTCTAACATCTCCCATGTTAAAAAATACATCCACTAAGGTAAAAAAAGACAGGCTCATTGACTTTCGGTTAGCAGAATTTCTCAGTGACGAGAACCGATACCGACAGCAGCTACCCGCGGCGGCACGTGCTGTGTTAGTCACTACGGTTAGTATGATTGTAGTGTTTTTATTATTCTAAATACTTTACGAGGTCACTATCGAAATTTACTAATAATACCACTAGGTATTCCAAAGGTGACAATAGTAAACTTTAGAGCTTTCGATCATTACGCATCGCGTTTTCAGGAAAGCCAGTTGGGCTCTATTTTAAAACAGGGTATGTGGTTAGAAGTTATCTCTAACCAAATATCTAGCTCTAGTAGGAAACTGCTAGAATTGGCATTCTTTTAGGATTTCACCTCAAGTGTGCCTTCGGTGACTCCTAGTTTTTCCATAATCCCGAGGTCTTGCCAGAGCATGTGTCCGTCAGTACGATTGTCGATGAGCTGCTGGTAGGCTTGGAGGGTCATGAGGGTGGAATTCTTGTCCTCGTCGAGGAAGTCGATGCGGTAGCGGCTGAGACCAGTAGCGCGGACCTCATCATAGAATCTTGCTCCAGTTTGAGCGCGTCCATTAAAGAGCGTGTTACGGCATCCTACATCAGCTGCGAGTGTGTGGAGTTGGCCAACGCGGTCGCGTAGTTGGACCTTATGTTTTTCACATGGCCGGCCACAGTCCTTGTAGCTAGTGCCTTCGCTCATGAACGTACAGAACACGCAGTGCTCCATATGAAACATCGGCATGTGCTGGTGGATCGTGAGCTCAAACCAGTCGCTAGGAGCCTTCTCGAGCATGTCAATGAGCTGCTGGACGTTGAGGTCGTAGGAGAGAGTGAGGTGATCGAGCGAAGCCCGCTCTTTGAGGATTTTAGCTGTCGCTGGGTTTGCGCAGTTGAGCGAAAAGTCCCCAGTACGGTAGAGTCCGTCATGGTCAGCAAAGTAGCTCACAGCTCCAAGGTTTCTGATAAGCACGCCATCCGGTTTATTTTTGTCGATGAGTTTGAAATAACCCGTCTCCTGTGGTTTCTGAATCCTGGGAGTCGCGAGGTGGATGGTGGCGTCACCACCGGCTGCACGGACGATCTCGACAGCTTCCTTGTAGCGACGGATATCTTCGAAGTCGGCGTAGATGCGTTTGATGCCAGATTCGAGGGCCGCCTCTATCTGGTGCGGGTGACGGGTGAGTGTCGATAGCTCGGCTGGCGCTGGCTCTGTGTCAGACACGGTTGGCATGATGTCAGCCAGGGTGAGCTTCGAGGCTGTGATCACGGCCGCTGGCTTTTCCGCGAGTTGAAGGTCAAGTTTCTCGATGAGAGCGCGTCGAGCCCGGTTGAGTGCAGAGACTGGGATAATCAGACCTTCATCAAGGTTGTTTTCGATGCTAGCGAGGCTGTAGTCTGTGTTGCCTAGTCTTCCGAGCTGGGCTGTGAGCGACTCAGTGGTCAGTGGCCGATTCTCTGCGACTTGGAGCACCTCGCTGGTCGAGACGGTGAGTTGATTACATTCTAGCGTGAGTGGTGATCCGACAGCACCTGAAACGGTAATCTCGAGTCCATCCTTGATTGGGTTGAGCTTGGCTTTGGTCCAGAGAGCTTTGACCTCGGAATTGAGTTTAGGGTCATCGGTTTTGTAAATCTCGATGCCTGGCTTTATACGGTCCCAGTTGATACTGGAATGCTTGTGGTGGAAGCTAAGTACTGTGCCTTCGACCTTCCAGACCCGAGCACCTTGTTCGAGGTCACGGTTTTCACCTGCGTCAAATACGATGCCGTCGCCAGCCTTGACTCCGACAGGGCCTTCTTGGTTAAGAACAATCCAGCCTGGTCCGCAGTTTTCGACAGTGCCGACGCGAACGCCGCGCTTCTTACCAAACTTGCCATGGGTCAGATACGGGTGGTTGGTTCCTGCGAGCCAGCCAGTCGAGAAGCCGCGTGAGAAAGTCATCTCCATCGCGTACTTTTCGTGGTCAGTGACCGTAGATTCGCGCTGGGCTACAGCATCGTCGATCGCTTTTCGGTAGACGCGTGTGACGGCTGCCACGTATTCAGGAGTCTTGAGGCGGCCTTCGATCTTGTAAGAAACCACACCTTGGTTGACCAGGTCTGGGATTAGATCGACAGCGGCCAAATCCTGAGGGGAAAGCAGGTAGCGCTTTTCACCCATGTCCATGGTCTCACCATCGACGACGAGTTCGTAGGGCATGCGGCACGCTTGTGCGCACTCACCACGGTTAGCTGAGCGCTGGCCGAGGGATTCAGAGGTGAGACATTGGCCGGAGTATGCGACACAGAGTGCGCCGTGGACAAAGACCTCAAGTGGAACACACTCGGTAGGATTAAATTTATTGATCTCAGCGATCGATAGCTCGCGGGAGAGCACAGCGCGATCGAGCTGGTAAAGTGAATCGATGAACTCTAAGCCTTCCGGTGAGGTAATCGTCATCTGAGTCGATGCGTGGATCTCAATAGATGGAGAGACTTTGCGGCAGAGCATGGCAAGGCCTAGGTCCTGGACGATGATGGCATCCACACCAGAGCGCTCGAGTAA
>JBLHPP010000001.1:0-37418 GCA_047624385.1 Crocinitomicaceae bacterium | reverse complement strand
GAAAGCCTTTCTGCGCAAGGCTGCGTTATTCTTCGTTCACGGATAAAAATCCGCTCACTCATCACGCCTAGCCTCGCTTGAAATTCTTTCCAGCACCACCAACGCTAGTTGCCGGAGGCGCCCCTAAGTTAACTTCGACTGCTTCCCCCTTAGTTGACTCTCGTTCTAGCACTATTTTCGCCAATTCGAGATCCTCTAAAAGCTCAGTCATTCTCTCATAAGTCTCAGCTGGAACCAAGTAAGCTGTAGGCTTATTATGATTCAAAATCGCCACAGCCTCTCCTTCTGCCTCAACAATTAGTTGACTTGGATTTTTCTTAAGCTCAGAGATACTCGCGGAATAACGACTTAATACAGCATTCATAACAGCCCTAAATATAGGTCATTTAATAAATCACACTACATTATCGTTTTATTCTCCAAACGCTTTATTATGCTCAATTTCCTGTCGATTTAACTCTAATGCAAATATTGTGTGACTAGTGATTCTAGTTGAGGCCTAACATAAAGTTTCATCAGCTCCTTTATGAGTAATCGATTCAAGCTTAATAGGGACTAACTTTTTCCAATGTGGGGAATCTTCGAGTTCTGGTAATTTATCTTAAAAAACCTTGGCTAGATTTTATGCTTAGCCATATTTCATTTTGGGTAAGTTTTCTTTTTACCTCTCTGAGACTTACTGTGACGCTCTCAACCGTGAAGAGTCCTGTGGTGGTCACTTCCGAGCTGAGCACCAGTTTACTAATGAGTTCCCAGAAGACACCTCTGGCGTCACTCAGGCAGGTGAAGCACTACGTAACGACAAGGAGTTCTCATACGTCGCTGCATGGGAATACAAGAGCTTAGGCTACCTCCCTTAGCTCCATAAAGAAGATAGTAAATCCCCACAGAACTCCAACCATAGACGCCAGAACCTAACAAAAATCTAGCGCTAATTTTTTAAAAAATACTGAGATTTCAAGCTAACTACTAAATTCTCGATTCTAGCTACTAGCTTCAAAATCCCACCACTTAATGTCGGAAGTGGCGGTGGCCAGTGAAGATCATTGCGATACCAGCGGCATCTGCAGCTGCTATCACTTCTTCGTCGCGGATCGATCCACCAGGCTGAATGCATGCAGTGGCTCCAGCTTCAATCGCAGCTTCTAGTCCATCAGCAAATGGTAGCATTGCGTCAGAAGCCATCACCGAATTCTCAAGAGAAAGGCCAGCTTCTTTAGCTTTCCAAACTGCGATACGGGAGGAATCCACGCGGCTCATTTGACCTGCGCCAACACCGAGTGTGCGGTCGGACTTTGCGTAAACAATCGCATTAGATTTAACATGCTTTACCACTCTCCAAGCAAATCGCATTGCACGCATTTCTTCTTCCGATGGTGGACGTTTAGTCACCACACGCTCTTCAAGATTATCGAGTCCGAGGACTGAGTGATCACGGTCTACAACCATTAGGCCGCCTGGAGAAGAACGGATGAGTGGCTCTTTTTTTGCCACAGTATACGCTTCAATGTTTATTTTGATGAGCCGTAGATTTTTCTTCTTCTGAAGAATAGCACGGGCTTCTGTTTCAAAATCAGGAGCGATGATAACATCCGTGAAGATAGTGGAAATAACACGTGCCAAGCTCTCAGTGAGCGGACGATTCACAACAATGACACCACCAAACGGTGCCTGTGTGTCAGTTTCAAACGCACGCTGCCAAGCAACGCGGAGGTCTTCATCATCCTGACCAACACCACAAGGATTCGTGTGCTTGAGGATACCAACAGTTGGACGACGAAAGTCGAAAATAAGATCCGCAGCTGCCTCGATATCGAGGACGTTTGTGTAGCTTAGTTCTTTACCTTGGAGCTGAGTGAAGCAACCACCGAAGTTGCCGTAGATGCTAGCCTTCTGGTGTGGGTTGTCACCGTAACGTAGTTCATGGTCAAGCGGCAGCGTTATACTAAAGGAAGAACGAGTCCCCTCTGCCGCTTGGCTGAGGTAGTTTGTTATTGCCCCATCATAAGCTGAAGTTCGGAGGAAGACTTTAACTGAAAGTTCCTCGCGAAGCTTGAAAGTAGTATCACCAGCATGGTCAGCCATCTCAGCTAACACACGATCGTAGTCACTAGCGTCAGTCACCACCGTCACGCTCTTGTAGTTCTTAGCTGCCGAACGAAGCATCGATGGTCCACCGATATCAATATTTTCGATAGCCTCTTCCAAAGTCACGTCTTCACGCGCGATTGTTTGCTCAAATGGGTAGAGATTAACCACGACTAAGTCGATTGCTGGAATATCATGCTCCTTCGCCTGGGAGAGATGAAGTTCATCATCGCGCTTATGCAGCAGACCGCCATGTACCTTCGGGTGAAGTGTCTTGACGCGACCTTCGAAAAGCTCGGGCGCTCCAGTAAAGGTGGAAACATCGATCACTGGAAGACCAGCGTCACGTAGGGTGGCAGCTGTACCGCCTGTCGAGAGTAGCTCAACTCCAAATTCGTGGAGTCCTTTCGCGAATTCGACCAAGCCGGTCTTATCAGAAACTGAGAGTAGCGCGCGTTGAATTGCCATAATTATGATATTTATTGACTCACTCCCCTGTTCGGAATGGCAGCGAGGCAAGTCTCGTACCTCAGCCACCCGCTCACGACAAGTCCAATGTGTTGATAATTAAGCCATTTTTTAAAGATTTGTGTCACTCCGCCTACAATCAAGAGTTCTGAGCCAGCTACTTTTTCTAAACAAACCAATAGGCCATTCTGCACTTCATTATTGAATAACGAACCAAAGTTACTAATCGGCATCGCACAACAGGCCTTCAATCTTGCATCAATGCTTACAGCTAAATCTTTCCAGTCCGCAGCCATCCCAGCCGAGCCATGTAATCTATTCACTTACTGACCAGTTCACCTTAACTTGTCTTGAAGTAGTCGAAATCTGTATATCTAGCAATTGATAATCATTGAAGCCTGCTGGTCCTCGATTAGGGAAATACAAATTTCCCAAAGAATAAACTATAGGCACTCCTCGATAATATTCTATAGCTTGCCGAATATGTGGATGACTCCCGACCACTACATCAGCACCACTCCTGACCAACCATCGAGCTACAGACCGTTGACCGTCAGTCACGACTCGAATATATTCACTCCCCCAGTGTGGCAAAATAATGACAATATCGCAGCTCTTTCTCAACTTACTGATGGAACTTTCTATAGCATTTTCATCTCTCGGGTACTGGAGTATTCGAGTGTCAGGCGGGTCATCCCTACTTAGAACCGCATTGAAACTTAGCAGCCCGAACTTCCTCCCACGGATCTCAACTAACTGCGTGCCATCGTGAGACTCCCCTTGGCTCCCAACACTTTCGATTTTAGATTTAGCTAAAGTATCGAGTGTTGAATCATGACCTCCAATACCACCATCATAGGCGTGATTATTTGCTAAATTGACTGCATCCACACCAGCGACTTCTAACAATGAGAGCCGCGATGTCGGAGCTATAAATGAAAATGGTTTACTAGCTCCTCCATCCACAGAGTCAGCCAAAACACATTCCAAATTGATTACAGAATAATCTGCAGACTGTAGTTTATTTCGCATGGCAGCTGAAAATATTTTTATCTCATGCCCAGTAAGGTTCACATCTCCACCTACTCGAACCGTCAGAGAGTCAGTCTCCACAGGTAAAGTGAAGACTTTATAACGACTATATTTCTTCAGCATTTGCTCCAAAGTTACCACCTCTGGCTCACCACTTAGGTGATGAATAATCAAATCTTGTGGGTCAATAACCCCCATTTCTCCTCTATCCTGCCAGAGAGCTGTAATGTGCGACCCGAAATCGATTGCAACCCCACTATCAATAATCGCGGGTTCGATATGCACGCGTGAGGCGGAGCTACAATTCGTAGAGAGAAGCGTTAGTTGCCTAGTGAGTTGGTATGGATTCCCCCACTTCAACCGCCCACCTACCTGACGCCAGGCATAGACTAGGAAATTTGCGCAATCATTTCCTATCAGAGTTTCACCCGCCTTCTCACCATTCGATTGAAGCTTTCCAATCCCAAATACATAGGGAGAACCAAATTGTTCACTCAGAGCTCCACGAAACCCTGTACCATAACGCACTCGAATTTCTAGCATTGCTGTAATTTCAGAATGATCTTCGTAAATGGCTTCAGCCTGTAGTCTGACAATGCCAGCCGACTCTTTCCAAGGTAGCTGTTTCCCCCATACTCTATGACCCAAGGCTGGCTCCTCAGTCGTCGCAATCCATTCTTTCCGTAGCGACACAAAACTCGAAGCACCACCAGTAAAAATCTTCCCGAATTTCAATTCAGGCACTAGATTATGCACCATTGATTCAGGCCTGAGCACATACCACTTAACTGACTTTGGTGGGTGCTTAGACTTAAGCCAGACATCTCCTAGATTTTCAGTCGACATTCTCCATGCTCCATCAATCGATTTCTGATGCTCTGGAATGTTAAGGCTAGCTCCAGTTAGCTGGCCCTTCCATTTATCGATTAATGCCTGCCAACGTTCAGTTTCATAGCTGACTGAAATCCTATCGCTATTCCTCACCAACACCTCACGTAAACTCGTAGGGACTGTTGAGAGATCAAAACGTGGCACATTCTCTCCTCGCTGGTAGAACCCTTTCGCCTTTTCCGAACGGTCAATTTCATCATTCTTAAATGGCTCAAATATAAGCTCAGAATTCTGGATGGCTAATGAACGATCAAGCGCCAGCTGGAGTAATCGGCAGCCCTGTGAATCGGATTCCAGCCATGGTCTCGATATAGCAAAACTGATAGCTTTTAGCTGTGGTACCGACAGCACCCACGCCCAATAATCGTAGAATGCATCCTCCGGCACATTTTCCTGAGCATAAATATCTAGGTCGATACTCACTGCTGTCTTGCCAGCAAGATCCATCAACTTTAGATCAGAAAAATTCACTACCTCAAACTTTGGCCCCAGCTCACCAGCGGTTCTCGGGTTTAGCTCAGATTTCCAATCGAGATGAATCCGCGCTTCTAACTCCAAGCCCTTCAGCCGCTTTTGCGAGAACCCGTCACCAGGAACCCAGATAACTCGAGTGAAGGGATTTGGCATCAAGGGCTCTATCCAGTTGAATGGCTGAATCACCCCAGTAGTTCGATATTTCTGTAGCACACTTGCCCTATCTTCATTAGATCTAACTCTCCGAATCGCCTGACGAATCGAGTCACTGTCCGCTATAGATGACGCGTCCGAATGGGCATCAAAAAGAACCAGAGTGTGAACCTCATCAAGCTCAAGATGCTGAGCAAAGAACTCGAAACTACCAGCGTGACTGTCTTCGAAGTAAATGGGTAATTGTCTAGCAATTACCGAGGTCCAAAGAAGTAATAATGCCGTTAAAAGACTAACGTGCACCATAGCGCTTAGGTTCTTTCTTGAGCTTATGCAAAATTACTATTTCAGACACACAACAGTCCTTATACTTGCTGCCTGCGTGAACAGAATCTATCACCAGTGAAATCGTCTCCACCTTACCTTTGAAGGTTTCAAGCGATAGAATTTGCTCGCTCGAGTAATCGTACAAGCGATGCTTAATCTTGTGCTTACCATTGATAATGAGAGTACAGTCAGCCACGCGACAATTTTCTTTAAAAGAAGCCTCGCTCTTGCCATATCCATTACTAACTAAAATGGCTGAAACTGGAGACGGCTTATCCAATGTGAGTGTGACACTCTCACCAACACCTTCACTGGCAGCTCCTTCAGCCCATGCGTAATCTTTACCGTCTATATGCATCGGTGAAACATTTTGAGCCTTATAATTGAGATTTTTTTCAGGTTTCAGTTCAGAGCTCGCCGTTACTCTATAGTCCGCATCAGCATCGTAGAATATTGCATTATGGCTAATATATTCATTATATCTAGGGTCAGCATCTGAGTCAGGCCCGGATCCCCCATGCTTGTAGTGATGAGAAAATCCAGATCTAACAGCTACATTCAAATCATCAGCAAGGGTGGGTTCGAGGTTTGAAAAATTCCAGAAGTAGCTCTCACCGTCTTTTTTGAAAATATTCACGGGAGTCGTGATTAGAACATCTTTAGGGTCGCAGCCTTTATTGCGAATAGTCACAACCCCATTCTTGATAGGTCCATGCCAAATTGCTCCACTTGAGAAACGGTACTTGAATATCCATGGCCCGACCGTGCCATCGCTACTAATAGAAAATGCCGAGTAGTCATACATTGATTTGTAAGAGATCTCTAAAACAATCAGCTCCTCAGCAGCGAGCCGCATCTTACTCACCATCCATCCCTCAATTCCAACAAGAACCTCAGCACCTTTGAATGGCTTTACTTTTCCGGATGCAAAGGGCTCAAGCTCGTAAACATATTTCAAAGATTTGCCTCTTAGCCGAACAGAATAATCACGGCAGTACCTGGGGCTCAGCTTTGTGACTGGCTTTTTTTCTTCTAAGTGAAAGTCCCATTCATCCTTTGAGTCCTCCACCGGAAAACCGAACTTCACGGACACCGCCTTCTTGCTCACATTTTTCATGTGGTAGCGCACTTTCACCTCGGCATACTCAGGGTAGAGATCGATATCTAACTTTTCATCTACGATTTGCACATACTCGGTACCTTCAGCCGTGAATGGTGCAATTCCGCCCGTAAAACCGACTCCATGCCGGTATCCACCACCATTTCCTAGAGCTGAAATACAAAAGATTAAGTAGAAACAAAATAAACGCATGAGTTCTGAATAACATTATCCAGCAACCAGTGTCTACCCACAATCTGTTGGTCCACTACTTCCTCCTATGGCTTACGGATAATGAGATTACGAATCTCTGTCATATCTTCGATGGCGAAGCGAATTCCTTCTCGGCCTAGTCCTGAGTCCTTCACGCCACCGTACGGCATATTATCGACCCTCCAGGAAGGGACATCGCCTATCACCACGCCACCGACCTCTAGGGTATCCCACGCTTTGTGAGCCTTGTAGATATCGCGGGTGAAGATGCCCGCCTGCAGGCCAAACCTGCTATCATTCACCTCCTCTAGCGCCCCATCAAAGTCATCAAAGCTACTCAGTATTACTGCTGGCCCAAAGGCCTCCTCTCGGTATAGCGTTGATTGCTTAGACACGTTTTCTAAGATGGCAGGACTCAGCATAGCACCATCACGCTCTCCGCCTGTGAGTAATCGTGCGCCATTCAGAACTGCCTCATCAATCCATCCCGATAGCCGCGTGGCTTCTTTCTCAGAAATCATCGGGCCGATAAAGGTTTCCTCTTGTTTTGGGTCACCACAAACCAGTTGCTTCGTAGCATCGACGAAAGCAGTGACGAATTTAGAATAGAGACTTTGGTGAATGATTACGCGCTGGACGCTGATACAGGATTGGCCAGATTGATAGAATGCACCGACGATTATGCGAGCGACGGCATCCTCAATGTCCGCATCATGATCGACGATACATGCCGCATTCCCCCCTAGCTCTAACACCACTTTCTTTTTACCAGCCTTGGACTTCAGGTCCCAACCAACACCAGGTGACCCAGTAAAGCTCAAGAGTTTGAGTCGCTCATCGACAGTGAAAAGTTCAGCTCCTTCCCTTCTGCATGGCAGAATGGAGAAGGCACCCTCGGGAAGATCAGTTTCGGCCAGTACCTCGCCAATCAGGATAGCTCCCACAGGTGTGAGGCTCGCTGGTTTGAGGATAAATGGGCAGCCGGCAGCGATAGCTGGAGCGATCTTGTGCGCCGCCAAGTTAAGCGGGAAATTGAAGGGTGAAATGAACGAACATGGCCCGATCGGCACACGCTTCCACATACCAGTGTAGCCTTTCGTTCTCTCAGAGATTTGTAATTCTTGGACTTCCCCTTGGATTCTAACCGCTTCTTCTGCAGCAATCCGAAAGGTATCTATCAAGCGTGTCACTTCAGTCCTGCTATCCTTGATGGGCTTACCAGCCTCTACACAAAGCGCCATCGCTAGTCCCTCATATCTCTCCTCAAACCGCTTCACGCAATGCTGCAAAACTGCCTGACGTGCGTACGGAGGAAATGCCGCCATAGCTGGAGCTGCGGACTGTGCTGCTGAAATAGCCCGGTCGATCGCTTGCTCATCAGCCATCGCGATCTTACTGACCAATACGCCAGTCCATTTATCAAACACTTCCAGATTTTCGTTAGCGTGCACAGCTCGGCTGGCTAAATAGTAGGGATAACTTGATTTCATTGTTTCGGAATTAGAGTTTAGCACTCAGCGATTTGATCTCGTAATTAAGTATGCGATCACTATCAGAATAGTCGATAGGTACTTCTATCAAATGCAGGCCACCATCGGCATGGCATTTTTTCAGTAATGGCTCTAGTGAATCTGATTCGGTTATACGATGCCCCATAGCTCCATAGCTCTCAGTATATTTCACAAAGTCTGGGTTCCCAAATTCTAGCCCCCAGTCGTCAAACCCCATACTCGATTGCTTCCACTTGATCATCCCAAAGCCATTATCATTGAGCACGAGCACTACAAGATCTATTCCAAGCCGCATTGCAGTCTCCAACTCTTGGGAGTTCATCATAAATCCACCATCACCACAAATGGCAGTCACATCCCGGTCGGGGTGTACCAGCTTTGCGGCAATAGCAGATGGTAAGCCCGCGCCCATTGTTGCTAGAGCGTTATCTAGCAGGACTGTGTTAGGACAAAATGCTCGGTAATTTCGCGCAAACCAAATTTTATACATCCCATTATCTAGCGCAATAATTCCACAATCAGAAACCGCATTGCGCACGTCTGCCACGACTCTCTGTGGTGTGAGTGGGAATGCACCATCATCGGCGCCTTCTAACATGTGCGCGGCCATAGCCTCGCGAATGCGATCAAAATAACTGAAATCCCAACAATCCTGGGGAGTCTGCTCTGCATTTAACTGCCAGATGCTATTAGCAATATCCCCCACTACTTCCGTCTGTGGATGATAGACGGCATCGACCCGTGCCGAATTGAAATTAATATGAATCACCTCCATCGACTCCTCCTCCATAAAGAATGGAGGTTTTTCTACCACATCGTGGCCGACATTGAGTACCAGATCCGCATGCCTGATCGCGCGGTGGAGGAAATCTCCATCCGACATTGCCGCATTCCCGAGGAATAGTGGATGACGTTCATCTATCACTCCCTTACCCATCTGAGTGGTAATAAAAGGAATCCCTTGCTTGTCTACAAATTCACGCAGTATCTTGGCTGTCAGTTTACGGTTCGCACCCGCTCCTATGATCAAGATCGGATGCTTTGCATTCTCGAGTAACTGTATAGTGTACTTAAGCGATTTCTCGTCAGCTTGCGGTCGCCGAATCATACTTGCCTGCAGCGGTTTAAGCTCCGAGCTCTCTGCTGCAATATCTTCAGGAAGTTCTAAATGGGTTGCTCCAGGTCGTTCCTCTTCTGCTAGACGAAAGGCTTCGCGTACCCTTGCTGGTATAGTATCGGCGCTCACCACCTGCGCGGTAAACTTTGTCACAGGTGTCATCATATCAACAAAATCAATCACCTGAAATAAGCCCTGCTTGCTTCTCCTAATCGGCTTCTGGCCCGTGATCATAAACATCGGCATCCCCCCCAGTTGCGCATAGGCTGCAGCAGTCACTAAGTTCGTCGCTCCTGGCCCTAAAGTTGATAGACAAACACCGGGAATCCCTGTGAGCCGACCAACCGTCGCCGCCATAAATCCAGCAGCTTGCTCGTGGCGTGTCAGGATCAGTTCGATCGAGGAACTTCTCAAGGATTCGAGTAAATCGAGATTCTCTTCACCAGGGATACCAAACACCCGCGTGACACCCTCAAGTTCGAGCGCTTGGACAAATAGGTCGGATCCTTTCATAATTTTAGTGGGGTTAAAAACTGCATACTTTGTAAGAGGCTGATAATTAGTGTACTATTCCCTAGGATCAGATGCGAGAGCTTAGATGTAGCGAACTAACACATGCCGCTCTGTGAATGGTAGCCCGATAATGCTCTGCGGTGAGTCAAGGTTTCACGTAGTGACACCTTATAATAGCCCCGTACCCGAACACCGCGAGGTCTGGGGAAGCGGTATTAGAATCTTGGTTCTAAGATAACACGTAGTTAAGCCACTTAGTGAATCAAAAGAGACTAATGCTGGAGTGATTTTTTGATCCATCAAGGCTAGACGAGGGAGTGGTGCGAGCACCATAACTGAGGAGAAACGCGGATTTATCAAGAAAGCGCCCAGCACTGTAAGCATTCCGCGTAGCGCATTTTCCTGAAACCCTCAAAAAGAACATTTGTCTCTTTGGTTTTGCTAAGTGGTATTAAGCCACACTGATTGGCGACAAAGACATCTTAACTATGTGCCATTGGAGGTATAGCCGCTTTTTATTGTTTGTTACCATACCCACGATATGCATGGATTCGTGCCGATTTTTTAGTCTCTTTCGTCATTTTCGTGGTAGATCTGCGGCATCAAATACTCGCTACTTTCCCCGGCTTAGGAATGATGTTTCCGTACCGGTGAGTGCACTCTGAGATAGATTGCTCACGGAAGTAATGAGTGAGCTCTATACGGCCATTGAGCAGAACTTTCCAATCCGTTAATTGAAGAGATGCTGCATTCGCGGCACGGCGAATGACCTCGCTCGCTCCTGGTGCGCGGAGGCTAGAATACCTTGATGAGATTTCAACTAGCCGGGCAGCAAAGGTGGAGTCAGACTCAACCACACAGCTCGCTCCGGTAATACAACGATCAGAGGAAACTGACACATCCGTGATCACTCCGGCAGTTGCTGCGGCCAAAAGTAGCACGGCAAGCTGGGTATCATCGAATCCATCAGCACGCACTAACAGGCGCTTAAGCGGGACGTAGCGGAAATGGTTGGTCTCACCATGAAGCTGCGATGGATCATGCTCGATTGAAAATTCTTTCTGATACCAATAAGCGAAACTAGCAGCAGCGCTCTCAAGTATAGTCGCAGCATCAATCTTAGATTTCAGCTCGTTGAGTAATGTCGTCACATTGTGACTCAACTCGGCTCTAGCTGTAGGTAGCTCAACTTGCTCCCAGGATGCAAAGATCGAAACGTAGTTTGGTCCACCCGCTTTTGCGCCAGGACCAAAGCAAGAATTCTTCCAGCCACCGAACGGCTGACGCTGCACAATGGCACCAGTTATTGGGCGGTTGATGTAGGCATTACCTACTTCTACCTGAGCCCGCCACACTTTGATCTCGCGGTCATCCAATGTGTGAATACCCCCAGTGAGTCCAAAGTCAGAGTCGTTCTGGATTGTCATTGCATCATTCAAATCATGCGCGCAGATCAAACCTAAAACTGGGCCGAAACACTCAGTTTTATGGAACCACCCCCCTGGCTTTATACCCAGTTTTACGCCTGGAGACCAGAGATGTGGATTGTTTTCTAACATCTTAGGCTCTAGTAACCATTCCTCACCTTCATCAAGCGTGGTGAGCGCGCGATGAAGACTAGGCTCAGGCTCAACCATTAGCGGAGTCATAATGGATGACGGATCCCAAGACTGGCCCACAGTTAGACTCTCTACGGCATCTTTCAGCTGGCGGAGAAATGCAGGGCAGTGGTAGACATCTGCTTCAACGATCGCAAGTGATGAGGCTGAGCACTTCTGGCCAGCGTGGCCAAAGGAACCTTTCACTAGATCCTTAACCGCTTGTTCTGGGTCAGCAGCATTGGTGATAATGAGGGAGTTCTTGCCAGATGTCTCGGCGTAGAGGCGCATGTCTGGCTTCCAGTTCTGGAACATTATTCCAGTCTCATACGCGCCGGTGAGCACCACTGCAGCCACGCGATTGCTAGCCACTAGGCTGCGGCCAATCTCATTGTCAGGACATGAGACAAACTGGAGCACGTCACGCGGCACTCCTGCATCCCACAGTTGGTTCACCATCACCCATGCTGTCAGCACTGACTCAAGTGATGGCTTGATGATCACTGTGTTGCCAGCCATCAATCCCGCCAGAATACCACCACACGGGATAGCGAATGGGAAGTTCCATGGAGGAGTGATCACTACGACACCCAGAGCCTTGAACTCTGAACCATCTATCATGCCTTCCCAGCTCAAACTATCAGCATAGTAGTTAGAAAAATCAACTGCCTCACTCACTTCTGCATCTGACTCGGGCGCCGATTTACCAGCCTCCAATGCCATTATTGCGATGGATGCACCACGGCACTTCTCGATCTCGATAGCGACATCTTTAAGAATTTTACCACGCTCCTCAATACTGCGCGCTTCCCATGCCGGCTGAGCATTTTGCGCCACATCTAGCGCTTTCTGCACCAAGTCCATATCGGCCAGCGAGTACTGGTAAATTTCGGTATTACGGGAAGGATCGATCCCCTTTCCTAAGCTCTCGGTAATTATCGTCTCTCCACCTATTTGCAAAGGAACGATATCTTGCTTCACCGACTTTATAGCATCGATCTTTTCCTTAGCCCAGTTGGCATTACCACGAAGACTCCAGTCTGTGTCTGGTGAGCTATGGTACGGCTTAGAATAATCTACAGCGAAAGTCTCAGTCGCGCGATCTTGCACCCTGTTAGGAATATCCTTCACCGTGTCTTTGATTGCACAGGCATCTAAGAACATCTTCTTTTGTTTTGTCCATTTAGGACAATGCATCTTCATCCCGAAAATGTCGTGGAGGAAGTTCTCTTCATGCGTGTTCTCATCGAGACGGCGGACAAGGTACGATATAGCTGAGTGGAAATCTTCTTTTTTAACCACTGGAGCATAGCGCAACAATCCGCCTGCAATCTCCTGCACTGCACGCGCCTGGTGGTTTGCCATGCCCTCTAGCATCTCTAGTTCGACAAATTCCTCAACTCCTTCACGTGCACGCACGAGCAAAGAATAAGAAATCTCAAATAAATTGTGCGATGCAACACCCAACTGGACGCTCTTAGCATTCTCATAGCGACACCCGTAGTGGACCATTCGCTTGTAGTTCGCATCGACATCGAGCTTCGTTGGGTATGTTGCTTGCGGCCAATCGTGGATGCTTGCCTCCACAGATTCCATCGCAAGGTTAGCACCTTTCACAATTCGAATCTTGATAGATGCACCGCCCGCGGCCGTGCGTTTCTTAGCCCACTCGGTGAGTTCGATCTGCACCTTATACGAGTCTGGTAAATACGCCTGCAGCACTATTCCTGCCCGTATTTGCTTGAACTCTTTCTCTTCAAGAACCTGCATAAAAGCATCACAAGTGAGACGAAGGTCACGGTACTCCTCCATGTCGAGGTTTACAAATTTAGGAGAGGTCAGCCCTGTTGTATTCGTATAGGTATGTTCCTTTGCACAGCGGTAAAGGCGACGGATGCGGTCTTTAATCAACTCCAATGTATGATCATAAGCCACGAGATTAATCTGTGAAAAAACAGCTGAAATCTTTACTGAAACATACTCACAGTCTGGGCTGGCAAGTCGGCCTAACACCTGCTGCATACGATTTTCAGCTTCTTGTTCGCCAAGAATGGCTTCACCCAGCTGATTGATATTCATCCGCGTCCCCTGCTTCTTACGTTTTGCTAGATGTGATTTTAGCTTGGAGTACTCACTTGGTAGAATTACTTGGTTACTCTCAGCGCGCATCTTTTGGGTCACCGCAGGCATCACAATATCTGGGGCTAGGCTCGATGCTATTGCACCGACACGCATCGCAAACCGCTCGTGCAATGGCAGGTAAGTAGGAGTTCCGTATTGATCGAGAAGGTATCGAAACTGGTCGGCTGATCGCGTATGGTTCACTGGCCGGAATACCTGATCAGCCAAGGCTAGCGTGAGGGCCTTGCCTGCATGGTCTTCCATCATCCTCGACATTTTCCACGCATGGTAGCGTTCAGCCAAAGTCTGCTGCTCAGCGGCCATCCGCAAGATCAGCTCTGCCAGCTCAATCGCCTTCTGTGAGAGCGACTCATCACTCAAACCTTGTAGAGAATCGCCGTCTAAAATTTCTTCATTCCTAGTTTTTGCCATAATAGTATTCTAACATAAGTTCGACTTACGTTATTGTGCTCAGCATAGACCCGCTTAGAGGGATTAGCAAACATCCCCTGCAATCTTTTAACCATCAGCCAGTAAATTGGACAAAAAATGGCTACTCCTTGCATAAAGTGATCAATCGCAACGTTCTCGATAAAAATATCCGCCACGTACCGGCCTACAGGCTAGTGCACAATGACCACCAAGAATCCTAGGCTACCTAGAAAAATTGGAATATCCTCACGAAGATTACTCTCAATATGCGTAAGTTACTAACAATCTCCTTGCCCGCCTCCAGAGTGGCTAATATCATCACTCAAATGAAAGCCACATACTCTTTTCGCTATTCGATTTTCGCCCTATGTTTTGCTATAATCTCGACGTCCGAACTTACGGCAGCCGAGAAACTGAAGGCACTGATTATGGACGGCCAGAACAACCACGCTGTCTGGCCAAAGTCATCCATCATGATGCGTCAGTATCTGGAAAAAACCGGACTTTTCGAGGTCGACATCGCACGGACATCATCGATCTGGAAATGGCAGCGAGAAGAGGCTTTTCTTCCTCTAGCTGGTGTCGGTGAGTCGAAAAAATCAAAGAAGTCCGAGCCTGACCCAAACTTTGCTCCTGACTTCAGCAAATATGATGTGGTGGTGAGTAATTTCGGTTACAACGCGGCAAATTGGCCCGACAAGACCAAGAAGTCATTCGAAGAATATATGGCTGGTGGCGGCGGACTGGTCACAGTTCACGCGGCTGATAACAGCTGGGGTGACTGGCCGGAATACAACAAAATGATAGGTCTAGGCGGTTGGGGAGGGCGAAATGAGAAAGCTGGGCCCTACGTGTATTACAATGCTGAGGGCAAAGTTGTCCGCGACGACGGACCAGGTCGCTGCGGCACCCACGGACCTCAAAGCGAGTTCCTTATCACGATGAGGAACACTGAGCATCCGATCACCAAAGGCCTGCCTGACTTCTGGACCCACACGAAAGACGAGTGCTACTCGCGGCTGCGCGGACCGGGAGAAAATATGACAATCCTAGCGACGGCGGCTGACACCAAGAAATTGCAAGAGGCTGGGCGTAATGAGCCGATGCTTATGGTGCTAGATTACCACAAGGGTCGCGTTTTCCACACAACCCTCGGCCACGATACTGAGGCATTTGAGGGTATAGGATTCATCGTGACCTTCTTGCGTGGAACCGAGTGGGCTGCCAGCGGTAAAGTAACCCAAGAGATTCCCAAAGATTTCCCCAGCAAGGGAACAGCAACGTCCCGTAAGTTTGAGTTAAGCAAAGCGAAGTAACCGGGATTGAGAGCATCACTTTGGGAGAAAATACCCGTGGGTTTTATCATTGAGGCTATTACACCACGGGTACATGGTGTAATATGAGGGTCACTTTTCACCCCGAAACCCGTTGATTATAAGTCCCACATCACTGATGCGTTTCATCCTATCACTCCTTCTTTATTCTGTCCTAACCTTGGCCAGCTCTGCCCATGTGGTGCAGCAGCTCTTCGTCGACTTCTCTGCCGATGAATCATCTTGGATGGCTGAAGTCCGCTTCGACGCCGGTATCGCCCTGCCAGAAATGCGTGCTGACAAAGAGGCGATGCAACCCAAGCGTCAGTGGTTGATAGATCAGACTCCAGCAGAACATACCGAGCTTCGTAAGCAAGCCGAACTCTACCTACGCCAATGCTTCCAATTCTACTGGGTAACGAAGGCCAGCGAAGCTCCGGTTCAATATACTATCGATTTTCCTGAATGGGAGACTGCTCCGCCGGAGTTTTGCGCCCCATTTACCGACCTCGGATTCGCCTATTTCAGCATCCAATGTTCAGGGCTAGTTCCCGAGTCTGGTGGTGCTCTAGAGGTTCGTGTCAGTGATGGAGATAACCCAGATTTCGCCTTTGGTTACCAACGCGTAGGCTCCGACAGGATTGTCACTGCCTACCCTGGAAAAGCTCTCACCCTCTGGACTGCAGAGGCCACTCCGCCCACTACCCAGCAATCCTTCATAAGCTTCCTCGACTACGGCTATCGCCACGTCGTTCCTGAGGGTTGGGATCACGTCCTCTTCATTGCAGCTCTTTGTTTTCTCAGCTTTGCATGGCGACCACTACTCACCCAGTCATTGGTTTTCACTCTAGGCCACACCATCACCCTCGCTCTGAGCATCTGCAATGTCATTCCAGCTATCGCTCCCGCCAGCATGGGATGGATCGAAATGCTCATCGCCGCCACCATCGTTTACGTCGCACTTGAGAATATTTGGACTAAAAAGCTCAAAGCCCACAGGCTCATCACCATCTTTACCTTTGGTCTCATTCACGGGCTCGGATTCGCCTCCGTGCTAGGTGAAACCATCCGCTCCTCTGGCAGCGTCGCCATGCCACTTATTGCCGCCAACCTTGGCGTCGAACTTGGCCAAGTCACTGTCATCGGCTTCGTTCTCCTGACACTTTACTGGGCGAAAGAAAAGAGCTATTTCCCCACGCTCGGAAAAACTGCCTCGATTTCTATCGCACTTGTCGGTGGGTATTGGATGGTCGAGAGATTACTCGCAAATTTTTAAATCGACGAGTGCCGCGGCCTCCGTGAGGTTGGCTTTTCGAGTGGCTAGTAGCAAGTATTCAGTAGCTAGCACGATGAAGTAAAATAATACGTCTTATACCACTTAGTAAAACCAAAGAGACAAATGTTCTTTTTGAGGGCTTTAGGGAAATGCGCTACGCTAAAAGCTTTGAGTGCTGGGCGCTTTTTTGATAAATCGGCGTTTCTCCTCAGTCATGGCGCTCGTACCACTCCCTCGTCTAGCCTTGATGGATCAAAAAATCACTCCAGCATTAGTCTCTTTTGATTCACTAAGTGGTATTAAAGCTCACCAAAATAAGCTTAACTGAGTGCCATTGATCACTCAAACTTGACTGTGATTTTTTGACTGCCTCAAAAAGAGCGAACTCAGAGAATACAATGTGACGGCGAACCAAATGAAGCAGAAGGCTATCACTTGAGTAATATTGAGTGACTCGCCAAAGTAGAGCCAACCTATGAGAAATTGCCCAGTAGGAGCAATATATTGAAGCATACCGATAGTGCTAAGTGGGATGCGTTTGGCCGCGGCAGAGAAAAGTAAAAGTGGGCCCACCGTGGCCACCCCCGTGAGACCGATGAGAAGGAGGGTTGCGTTAGAGACTGGAGCTTCGCTTGAGACTTCGAGTGTTGGACTAAACCAGAGGAGGTAAGCAAAAGCGAATGGCGCAATGAGGCTCGTCTCGAGAAAGAGCGCTGACATGCCATCACTCTTGGTTCTTTTTTTAACCACTGCATAGACAGCAAAGGTAGAGGCAACTCCAAGAGCACACCATGGGATAGACCCTAGCCCCTGAGCCTGCACCACGACTCCTATAGCAGCGAAGAAGATTGCTAGCCACTGGAGCGGAGAAATCTTTTCCTTAAGAAAGAAGTAGCCAATGACAATATAGATGAGAGGTAGAAGGTAATACCCTAGTGAAATCTCAATCACACGGCCATTATTAGTCGCCCATACATAGATCAACCAATTGACCGCAAGAAGTGCGCCCGTAGCACCATTCTTAAGGAGTAATTCGGGCTCATAAAATGTCTTCAATGTGGAACTGAGACGCTTCCTGAAAAATAGAATAGGAATCAGCACAATGGCTGCAAAAATGATACGGTACGCTGTGATCGAACTCGATGGAACTTCCTGAAGTTGTTTCCAAAAAATAGGTAAACTCCCCCAAAGAACAAAAGCCGCAAGGCCAGAAAGAATGCCAGAAGTGGAACGGGTCACAGTGTTAGAGGTATTATTATTGATTCACTGCGTTCGCTTGATCACTGCAGCAGGCGAGACGCCTGCGCTACGCTCTTAAGGCTTTCGCCTTTTGCCAATCTTCTTCGGTGAGGCTACAGGGATCGGCGGCGACCCAATGGCCTGGCGCGATCTCTACGAGGCTCATGTCCATTCCTACGGTTTCTTGGTAGCGTGGGTGATTGATACGGTGGCCAAAAGCTGATCCTTTGGGCGGATCAATCGGTGAGGGCACTTCGCCTTCGAGGCTAATACGGGTTTTCTCGTATCTAGGGTCGGCGTGAGGAATCGCCGATAGTAGCGCCTTTGTGTAGCTGTGACGTGGGCTGTTATAGATGACATCAGCGTCTGCTAGCTCAACAATCTTACCTAGGTACATGACTGCGACACGATCAGAAATGTGTTTCACTACCGCTAGATCGTGAGCAATGAAAAGGTACGCCATGTTCAAGTCTTTCTGAAGTTCGACTAAGAGGTTGATCACCTGAGATTGGACCGACACATCGAGCGCTGAGACGGGTTCATCTAACACTAACATTTTAGGATTCAGCGCGATGGCTCTAGCTATTCCGATACGCTGGCGCTGACCGCCAGAGAATTCAAATGGAAACTTATCTGCGGCGGTGCGAGGGAGGCCTACTTTTTCGAGTAAATCTTCCACCATGGCATCGCGTTCTTTTCGGGTGCCTACCTTTTGAATATCGAGTGGTTCACGTACGATTTGGCGCACAGAGAAACGTGAGTTCAGTGACTCAGCTGGGTCCTGGAACATCATCTGGATGTCCTTACGTAATGGGCGCAGCTTGGACTGAGACATCTTAGTGATGTCACATCCTTCTAGTGCTATCTGTCCAGCAGTTGGCTCATACAGGCGTACTAGGCATTTACCTAAGGTCGATTTCCCGCAGCCTGACTCACCGACGAGACCTAGTGTCTCGCCGGGCTGAACAGCGAAAGAAACGCCGTCGACAGCCTTGACTGATCTCATCTGTTTCATGGTTATTCCCCCACGTACAGGGAAGTGCATTTTCAGATCATTTACTTCAAGAAGAGCGGACATAGTGAGTAATTAGGCAGTTGCTAGGCGTTGGGTGTTACAGGTCGGACAATCTTCTACCCAGTGACCTTTTCCAATTTCGATGGAATTTGGGCGCTCAGTGAGCTGCTCGACTGGCACTGACATGCGCTGACAGAATCGGCAACCAGCTACAAAGTCGGTTATGCCTGCGACAGTGCCGGGAATCGTCGACAACTCAGATTTACGTGGAGCATCGAGAGAAGGTATAGAACTGAGTAATGCCTGGGTGTAGGCGTGAACTGGGTTCTCAAATATTTCATAGACTGAGCCACGTTCAACAACTCGGCCGGCATACATCACAACCACCTCATCACAGGTCTCGGCAATGACTCCAAGATCGTGAGTGATCATAATAACCGACATGCCCATTTCCTTTTGTAGATTCTTAATGAGGTCTAAGATCTCAGCCTGCACAGTCACGTCGAGTGCGGTGGTCGGCTCGTCAGCGATTACTAGGTCTGGCTTACAGGCCAGAGCCATGGCTATCACCACCCGCTGGCGCATACCGCCGGAGAGTTGGTGCGGGTATTCGTCTACTCGGATCTCTGGCGCAGGGATTCCTACTTTATCGAGAATCTCAATAGCAGCTTGGCGCGCATCAGGTTTGCTCATTTCACGATGGAGAAGTAGCACCTCCATCAGCTGGCGACCGATTCGGTGTACAGGATTGAGAGCAGTCATTGGCTCTTGGAAAATAACACCAATTTCACCCCCGCGTACTTTATAATATTCCTTATGCTCGACCTTGCGCAGGTCTCGGCCTTTAAAAATAATTTCACCCTCACGCACATGTCCCATCGGCTTTGGCAGTAAGTCAACTATAGACATGGCAGTCACAGACTTTCCACATCCTGATTCTCCTACGATACCTACGGTTTTACCCTTCGGCACATCAAAGCTCACTCCATCGATAGCACGGAGCCAACCACGCTCGGTCTTAAATTCGGTGACGAGGCCTTTGACCTCAAGAATATTTTCAATTTCTGACACAGTATCCAATCTTGGTTAGTTTTTCTCCACGGTACGATTCTCTAACTCTTCAAGCGTAGGAATCCCCTCTCGGTAGAGGTCATAGAAATGGTTTTTCTCGGGTAACTTCTTTCCCGCCTTTTTAGCAGCTAGAGTCTCCTTTTTGAGGTCTTCGTCAATCCAGTACAAGTAACTCTCCACTGGGAGCGAGACCCCTGGGGCATTGAACTCATAGTGCTGAGTCTGTGGCCACTTGAGCCAACGCCAATGGCCAAGTCTTAGATAGCCAGACTTGATAGCGGGGATGAATAAAGCTTCGTCGTGTACAAGTTGTTCAGCCTTCCAGGCATCGCGCTGGAGAGCGTCTTCGCTGGTCGCAGCTCGAATATTCTCAGACAGTCTGTCCATCTCAGAATTTCTGTACGAGTTCATATTTGTCGTTTGCTGCTTCAGATTACCTTTCTCATCGTAAGCATTGGTAGAATGAAAGGAGCCATAGTAGCGTGGGAATGGAGGTTGCACATTCCAAGCTAAGAAAGCTGCTTGGTGGCGCTTTTCTAACATTTTAGTGAATGACACGGAACTGATATTTCCATCGAGAAGAATCTCAACACCGGCCTTTTTTGCCCCCTCCTTTAACTTATCAATGACTTGATCCCAAATAGGAGCGCGGCCCCAGGTGATCTCTAGCTGCAATCGCTTACCGGATTCACTCGTCAGATACCCATCAGAATCGCGCTTGGTGAAGCCCGCTTTTGCGAAGTATTCCTCAGCTTTACTCACTGAGTACTCACGCGCCTTGATATTTGGATTACTGAATTTACCATAACCTTCAGCCCAGCTTTGCAAACGTTCCACATCGCCTCGGAACAACACCGTGTTCACGGTGTCGAAGTCCATTGCATGGGATAATCCTTTCCTCACATCGAGATTGTCCAGTGGCTTCTCTGCGAGATTTAGGTACAAGCCACGTGGAGCACGTGGGAAGATATTGTAGAACTGAGCTTTCTCGATGTAACCATTGAAGTATTGCGGCACCTCCATCTTTTCATACCAATAGTCAGGCACGCCGAGATTAAAATAATCGATATCGCCGATCAAGAAGAGCTCAAAAGCTTTGGATTTATCGGCAATCACCTGATAGTTGATCTTATCCACATTATAGCCGTGCTTGTAGTACTTCTTATCCTTCGCCCACCAGTCTTTGACACGTGACTGTGTGATGCTGCGTCCCTTTTTGATATCTTTAGTTAGAACTGTGTAGGCTCCAGTTGTTGGTGGCACCAGCCATTGGTAGCGCTCTTTATAGTCAGGGCCGTACGCTTTATAGAAATGAGGAGCAGATGGCGACAGGCTGGTAAAGAAGGCCAACCTTGGCTTTGGCTCTGGCAGTGAGATTGAAAGTACTGAGTCTCCGTATAATGTTATATTGGCGAGTTGTTCTCTGAAATATTGTTTCTGGAACGGGTTAGAAAGGTTATCTGAAATGCGGATATAGATATTGAACATGAAATCTGTCGCCTTCACTTTCACTCCATCATTGTAGCTGGCATCCGGGTCGATTCGGTAAAATACTGTGCGCCCATCTGCACCATACGCCCATTCTTTAGCTATAGCCGGTATTACTTTTTCTGTGATTGGGTGATATCCTATCAACCCCATATCGATGAGATCATAAAGTTCACCCCGATACGAGCCATTAGAATTCGGCCCGAAGGGACGTAATGTCTTTGGGAATGATAGCCTGTAGGTATGTAGGCTCCCTCCTTTTTTAGCTCTAGGGTCACCGATGATTGGGTTGTCCGCACCATTCTCCCAAACCAATTCTTCAGGAAGGTCATCGTTCTTTTTGAAATCAAAATACTTACCCAGCCCTTGGCGATAGGTGTACTTAGCACGCTTCCTAACAATGTCTTTGATCTTACCTTGAAATGCAGCCTTCTCAGAATCAGAGCTCGTATCAGTGAGCTCGCCTTTAAGCTTAGCTTCTAGCTTATCGAGTTTTGCTTGTTCACCGAGCAACCAATCTGAGATATTTCGATTATAGTTCTCAACGAAGTCAGGAAAGCCAGACTCCCGCTTCACTTGTTCCTGCTCTTTGCTACATGACGTCAGACAGACAACCGTAGCAGAGAGTAATAGAAGTTGGATTAGTTTCCTCATGTAAATAAGCCTATTTGTAAGTAGTGAATTTCTTAGGGTCGAACGCATCGCGTACCGCTTCACCAACGAATGTGACCAATACGAGTGTGGACACCAATGCGGTGAAAGAGGATGCGACCAACCAAGGTTTAGAAAAGTTTGCCAGGCCATCTTTTAGCAAGGTTCCCCAAGTTGCGTACTCGGAAGGGAGACCGAATCCTAGGTAATCCAGTGCGGTTAGAGACATGATAATACCTGATATACTGAAGGGAACCAAGGTCACCAAAATCGCCACAGTATTTGGTAAAATATGGGTAAAGATAATACGCGACGTCGATGCTCCAGAGACTCGAGCTGCCGCCACATAATCACGGGCCTTTTCCTTCATGGCCGCGGTACGCATGAGGTAGGTCATGCCCATCCATCCAAATGCGATAAGAATCAATAAGATCAAGCCTAAACCACGGTCTTTAGCATCGAGTAAACTACTAAAAATGATCACCACGAAGAGAAATGGAATCGTTGAGAAGATCTCGATCAGTCGCTGAAAAATGAGGTCGAACACTCCACCCAAGAAGCCCATCAGCAACCCTAAGCTGACACCAATCAAATAAATCATTGGGATGTAAATCAATGCGGCCTTGATGTTGATCTGCAACCCACCGTAGAGGTAAGCCACCATGTCGCTCCCCAAAGGAGTGGTTCCTAGCAAATGTTCTTTGCCGGGAGGTGCTGCGTGGAAAAATACTTTGCACAGTCTCCCGTCACCAGCAGCGAGAAACGCAGCGAGCCCCATTTCTTTACCGGAATAGTTCTCAGACCCCTCAACCAAAACACCATTATCATAACGCGCTTCATAGACTGGCACGCCCTTCTTATCGCGTCCCATCACGAGTCCTTGTTTCAGACCTTTACGGTAATCGTAGATCATATGGCGACTTTCGGAATCACTATCATAGAGAGTCGAGACACTACCATTCATAGCATCACCATCGACACCTAGCAGCACACCGGCAGCTTCCTCTAACTCCACAAAAGGAACTTTTGCTGTGTCTTGAGTTGGGTCGTATGGAACCAGTGGCATCACCACTGTGTGAGCACCTTGCTTTTTAAGTAGTCTATAGTCCGCTTCGGCTGATGCTTTATCACCAGTTAGACCAAAATCTTTACCGTAGTAAACTTGGCGGCTGAATGCCGGAAAGTACATGCCAGTATCGGTTTTGACAAATAAGGCTCGCTTGCCAACAACGACTTGGTCGAGCCCAGCTAGGAGGATCATAGCGAGTATAATCCAGAACGAAACGTAACCGCGCGTGTTTGATTTAAACCTACTCAAGCGTACTTTCGTAGATGGCAACAACTCCTTTCCTACTGGATTTCTAATAAGAATCAACACTGCCACGGCAATGCCAAAAATGCTCATTGCTTGGCCAAACCAGACGAACTTCTCTAAACTTTCCCCTGCCCCGACCTCACTATGGAGCCAGCTCACTTTGCTCGAAAGTGTGTACGCCCAACTCACCGTTGGGAGATGCAAGCCGATCACCTCAGCAATCGCGGCAATCACCGAGGCGACTAATATAAACCAAGCAACTTTTCTCATAATAAATTTCTTAGTTAGTTAAATTTGATACGTGGATCGACCATCGCGACAATGATGTCTGACAAAATATTGCCCATAAGCATGAGGAATGCACTGATAGTGAGTGTTCCCATAATCACAGGGATATCCTTATCCATCACTGCTTGGAACTGAAGCATTCCAAACCCTTGGATATCAAATACACGCTCGATCAACATACTGCCGCCGACAAACAAGGTGATTAGACCACCCAAGCCTGTAGCAATCGGGATAAAGGAATTTCGGAAGGCGTGACCGATCACTGCACGGCGGAATGTCACTCCTTTAGACATAGCAGTCCTCACATAATCAGCAGACAGGTTGTCCATTAGATTGTTCTTCATCATCATGGTTAGGAAAGCGAAGCCACTGATCACATAACAGATGACTGGCAACACAGTGTGGTGCGCCAAATCCTTTAGTTGACCGAAAACACTGAGGCCATCAAAGCCTTCGCTGGTTAGACCGAAGATTGGGAACCAACCCATTTGAGCACCTAGAAAAACAACTAACAAAGCGCCCAAGGCATACCCGGGAATCGCATAACCGATAAAAATCATGATCGAGCTAAGATTATCAAACCATGATCGATGACTGATGGCTTTAACCACGCCTAGTGGAATGCATGTCCCGTAAATAATCACTGTGGATAGAATCCCAAAGTATAACGCGATCGGAACACGCGCGATAACCATTGACCACACTGTGTCTCCGTACTGCTGAGATCGTCCAAGATTGCCCTGAATCAGACCTGTAAATCGGGTTTTATAGGCCACAGCGCGGTAGTCATAACGCTCATTACATTCGCTCGCATCCTTTTTCTCTCTGCGAGCCCAACGCTCTGCACGGTCACCAGGCGACTCAATACGTAAGACCCAGCCATCATTGAGCGGGTCACTGCCGTCGGTGTATTTAAAACTCTTTAGGGAAACCTCTTTCCCTTCTTCACGATTGATCTCCACCTCTACAACGCGATCTGAACCACGTAACACAAGTTTCAGCTCTTTGCCCGTATCAATGTCTTTATCGATGGTTTCACCACCAAATTCTTTTTTAGAGATCAAAGTCTCTTTGGGCAGGACTCCTAACCATTGGCCGTATGCATGGATGACATTCTTATCGTATCCATATTCCTCCTCAAGCTTCTCAAGGTCTTCAGTAGAGAGTTGGCCTGACTTATCTTCTGACCCACCTGAGCTACCCCCATCTTCGCCGCCAGCTACTGCAGCCTGAAGGATGCTCTCCATCGGTCCACCAGGCGCAAAGCGTGTCACGGTGAACACAAGTAGAGTGATCCCTATCATGGTAGGTAGCACCAGTAAAAATCGGCGGATGAAGTAGGCTTTCATGAAATATAGGTGAGATTCGCCAGTATAGCTGAACGAGCATACTGGTATATATGACACACATTTAGCGAAGGCAACAATGCGTTTCCCTAAAATTAATTGATTTTTATTAAAATAATGACTGCAACTCTAAGCTTTTTAAGCCAACGTTGCCCTGCTATGCGAAGCATCACCTTCACCCTACTTCTCCTCAGCGGTCTACTGACTCTGACCAGCTGCCAAGACGAAACTCCAGTAGAGCGAGCTAATCGTGAAGGGATTCTCATATTAGGAAATGGCGATGAACCAAAAGGAGTAGATCCTCACCTGGTTAGTGGAGTCATTGAGGGCAATATCATCCGCGCAATCTTCGAAGGTCTTTGTGTCGATCATCCATCAAAAAATGCAGTATGCCTGCCAGGTGTCGCTGAAAGTTGGGAACCTAACGAAGACTTCACTCAATGGACATTCAACCTCCGTTCAGATGCTGAATGGTCTGATGGTATGCCTATCACTGCTGACGACTTCCTCTTTTCTTTCCATCGCATACTCTCACCAAACCTCGGAGCAAAATACGCAGAAATGCTCTACTATCTAGTCAACGCCAAGGAATACAACCAAGACCACAAGGGATACATCTTCTTCAAGACCGACCCACAAAGCACACTTGATTGGGAACTGATTAAAGAATGTAACTTCACAGGCAACGACAAACTCGATATTTCCTCATTTAAAGACGCCGCTAAAGATGATTTCCCCTCTCTAAATACCGAACAAAAAAGCCTCTACTTCAACCACACAGGGCTCAACAAACTCACCTCACAGCAGCTCAAAACCATCCGCGATAAATCTATCAAGTTCGATTGGCCGAGTTCTGTCACCGCGGCACAGATAAAGGTTATCATGGCTCGCTTGATACAGCATGCCGAGGCGGGTTCACCTGATCTATGGGACCTCGCTCATGTTGGCGTATCGGCGAAAACCCCGCACACCCTCGTTGTCAAGCTTCGAGGCCCAGTTCCATTCTTACCTGAAATCACCAAACACTACACTTGGTTCCCAGTCCCCAAGCATACTGTACTCAAGTTCGGAACCATCGACACACCAAACACAGGTTGGACTCGCGTGGGAAATATCGTTTCTAACGGCGCTTTTGTACTCAATAGTTGGCGCTTCAACCACCACGTCGAAGCGCTAAAGAACCCTAATTATTGGGACTCTGAGACCGTGAAACTGAATGGCATTCGCTATTTACCTGTGAAAAATGCTTACACCGAAGCGCGTATGTTTTTCGACAACCAGCTCCACAAGACCTACACCCTCCCCCCTGAGATGATCATTCACTCAAAAAAGGTGCTGCCTGAAGCACTCAGACAAGAACCGTATGTTGGTGTCTACTTTCTCCGTCTTAACACCACAAGAAAGCCTATGGGCGATCCCAAAGTGAGACTGGCTCTTTCAGCCGCTATCGATAGACAGCTCATCATCGACAACCTGCTACAGGGTGGTCAAACACCGGCCCATGGGATTGTTCCTCAGACAGAGGAATACACGACTCCAAAGGCCGTTTACTTCGACGCAACTGAAGCGCAAAAACTCATGGCTGACGCTGGATTTCCAAATGGTGAGGGATTCACCACCGACCTCAAAATCCTCACGACTCCCAAAGAAACCTCGATTCGTATGGCTGAAGCACTACAAGCAATGTGGAAACAACACCTCGGAATCAATGTCCGCATCGAACAACGTGAGTGGGGCACATTCCTTACAGCACAGCAAGAACTCGATTACGATATCGCAGTCGGCGGATGGATTGGCGACTTTCTCGACCCGACTACTTTCCTCGATATGTGGAGTAAAGGTAACGGCAACAACAACACCGGCTGGAGTAGTAGCAAGTACGAAGATAAGCTCAGCCTAGCGGAGCAAAATGCAGATCCTACTGAACGTCTTGAAATCCTAAAAGACGCTGAGGCCATCATCCTAAGTGAGCGCCCTATTCTGCCACTGTATTGGTATACCAGTAACTACCTCCTTCACCCCTCAGTCCAAGGCTGGAAACCACTCTTGCTAGACAACCATCCATTCAAGTTCGTTGAGCTTAAGTCTAACTAATTTTCTCATTTCCCACATCATCTCATGTTTCGTCTAATCATTAGTCGCGTCCTGCAAGCCTTTGCAGTCGTATTCTTCCTATTCACCCTGACCTTCATTGCTATCCGGGCCATCCCTGGTGACCCATTGTCCACCGATGACAAAAGCATGCCTGAGCATGTGAAGGAAAAGATAGAAGAATACTACGGGCTAGATAAACCACTGATTGTCCAATATGGACGCTATGTAAAAAATGTTCTACAAGGTGACCTTGGACTATCGACCTCTAAGCCTGGCCGCACAGTCAACGAGATCATTGTCCAGTCCCTTCCAGCTTCATTGCTCGTGGGTCTTGGTGGTATCACAGTCGCGGTATTGCTAGGTATTCCAATGGGGATATTAGCAGCTCTTAAAAAGAATTCGTGGATTGACTACTCATCGATGGCAGTGGCGATGGTCGGCATCTGTATCCCAACCTTCGTATTAGGCCCACTGCTCCAGCTATGGGTCGCTAGTAAAACTGACTGGATAAATGTTGCCGGATGGGACACCGCCGCAGATATTTTACTTCCATCTATCACACTCGGCGTAGGATCTGCAGCCTACCTCGCACGGCTTACCCGTGGCGGAATGCTGGAAGTTCTGTCTCAAGATTACATCCGCACAGCTAAGGCCAAAGGCGTACCAATGCTTCCAATCATTGTGAAACACACCTTGCGTGGAGCAATGATGCCTGCCGTAACCTATCTCGGACCCGCATTCGCTGCTATCATCACAGGCTCATTTATTGTTGAAACAATCTTTCAGGTTCCTGGAATGGGCCAACACTTCATCAATGCAGTCACCAGCAAGGATTACGCACTGCTTCAAGGGCTCGTCATATTTTATGGCTTCCTCATGGCTGGAGCCAACCTGCTCGTCGATATCGCTCTACTTCTTCTCAACCCACGTCTTCGTGACGCTACCTAATTCTGACCATGGCAACTAATTCTCATCCTATAGAAGGAAGCTCGCTCTGGAATGACGCGTGGATTCGTCTTTCAAAAAACAAGCTCTCTATTATTAGCCTCTGGACAGTGGTCTTTATTGTCCTCGCTTGCTTCATTGGCCCGTTTATCTACCAAGTCGATCCCAACAGAGGTGAACTAGCCAACAAGCTGCTCCCACCGAGCATGGAATACCCACTAGGTACTGACCAGATTGGTCGCGACCTGCTGGCTCGGATACTCTACGGTGGTCAAATTTCACTATTAGTCGCCTTCGCCGCGACAGCTATCTCAGTAACCATAGGTATCGCTTATGGTGCCATCTCTGGCTATGTCGGTGGAAAATTGGACAACACAATGATGCGTGTTGTCGACGGACTACTCGCCTTACCATTCCTCATCATCGTGATTCTCTTCCGCGAAGTCATCAGTGGACACATTGAAACTATTGGGAAATTTCTCACTGAAGAACAAGGATGGAACCGCGACTTTGTCCTGCGTTACCAAAATATCATCCCACTCTTCATCGCTATTGGAGCATCAGGCTGGCTTGCCATGAGCCGGATTGTCCGTACTCAAACAGCCTCACTTAGCCAGCTAGAGTATGTTGAGGCTGCTCGTTCACTAGGACTCAGCCACAAACGCATCCTATTCATGCACATCATCCCTAACTCTCTGGGACCCATCATCATCTTCACCACTCTTACCATCCCTAGCTTCATACTCTATGAGGCCGCACTCTCATTCATAGGACTAGGGATCGAACCACCTAACAGCTCATGGGGTAAACTCATTCAGGAGGGAGCCAACTACTTAGAGACAAACTTTACCGTACTCCTCTTCCCTGCACTAGTATTCTCAATCACGCTCTTCGCCTTCAACTTCCTCGGCGATGGCCTGCGAGATGCATTAGACCCAAAGGCATCGAAAGACTAAGATTCTTCAAATCCAAAAAGGCGTTCATCTTGGACGGATGATTTCCACCACAGATGTTCTGGACTAGATGGAGTGTCTTTACCGCGAAAAACACGAAAGGTTCGAAAGTGCTGGACGATGAAACAACTCCTCACTCTCCTCTACTTCGCAGTTGCTTGAAGCTTACGAAGGCGCTCCAGTGCGGCTCCTGAATCGATGAGTTCACCTGCCTTTTGGACACCGTCAGCGATATCATCGGCAAGTCCGGCACAGGCTAGGCCAGCACCAGCATTGAGAAGTACCATCTCACGCTTTGCTCCAGTCTCTTTGCCGGAAAGTATATCAACGAGGATTTGGGCATTCTCATCAGCTTCACCACCTTCGAGCTCAACTTCATTACAAACTGTCAGTCCGAAATCGGTCGGCTGCACAGTTTCATGAACCAGCTCTTGCTGACTACCTGATTTAAAGATTTCAGTGGTCCCCATCAGACTCATCTCATCGACTGGACGGCCGTCGGCAGTGTTGCCATTGACGATCCAAGCACTCTCGCGACCGAGACGTTGAAGGATTTCTGAGAAGACTGGGCCAAGTGCTGGATCGCACACTCCAATCAACTGGCACTGTGGACGGACTGGGTTAAGCAGCGGCCCTACCAAATTGAAAATAGTCCGGATTCCTTCTTTGGCGAGCTCTGCGCGTACTGGTCCAACAGCCTTGAATGCTGGATGGTACATTTGTGCGAAAAGAAAACCTACTCCCGCTTCATCGAGGCATTTTCGGAAGGTTTTCGGTGAGATATCTAGGCGAATACCTAATGCTTCTAACACATCAGCACCACCACTCTTTGAAGTGATACCGCGGTTGCCGTGCTTGACGACAGTTGCTCCACCAGCGGCGATGACGAACATGCTAGTGGTCGAGACGTTAAAGAGGTTGAGCTTGTCGCCGCCGGTACCGCAAACATCAATAGTTGGGCCATCAAAGGTCATACCAGTCATACCGGGGTCGACAGCACGTTCAAGAAATGCTTCCACAAAGCCCGCTATCTCGGCAGGAGTCTCCCCCTTCGCTGACAAGCCTTTGAGGAAGTTTACCTTTTTCTCAATAGAAGCATCTTCATCTAATAAGAATTCAGCCGCCGCAAGGATTTGATCCGCTGCGAGCTCATGCCCCGATTGTACACATTTGATTAGCGCGTCCATGTTGGGATCAAGCTAACAGCCGATTCTAAAAGTAAAAGAAAAAGCCCGCAGCAATTACGCCACGGGCATTTAAAAAGTTCTCTAAAAACCTAATTATACGATTTCTGAAACTGGAAGGTTAGCCACTTCCTCGCGGATTTTTGCTGCGAGCGGAGTCGAGAGGTAGCGCTCGGTGCTAGAACAACCGATCGTTACGATCTTCTTGCCCTTCGCTTCTGGACGCTTTGCTAGCTGAATAGCCGCCCATACGTTCGCACCTGTAGAGATACCAGCTGGAAGGCCTTCTAGCTGAGCGAGCTTCTGAGCAGTCTCAAATGCATCTTCATTAGTCACATTGATTGTGCCGTCGATGATGTCTGTATTAAGGTTACCAGGGATGAATCCAGCGCCAATGCCCTGGATTTTGTGAGGACCAGGGGAACCACCAGCGATAACTGGAGAGTTCTCTGGCTCTACCGCGATTGCTTTGAAATCTGGTTTACGCGCCTTTATCACTTCAGCAATACCAGTGATGGTACCACCTGTACCTACACCTGAGACGAGGAAGTCAACGTCGCCGTCGAGTGCGCTCCAAATCTCTTCAGCCGTTGTTTCACGGTGTGCTTGTGGGTTCGCTGGATTGTCGAACTGTGATGGGCCAAACGCTGTTGGATCTTCTTCGAGCAGTTGCTTTGCCTTTGCGATCGCACCACCCATGCCTTTTGCGGCAGGAGTAAGAACAATCTCAGCTCCAAGCATGCGAAGTAGTACGCGACGCTCAATAGACATAGACTCTGGCATTGTGAGAACACAACGATAGCCCTTGGCGCGTGATACGAATGCAAGAGCAATTCCTGTGTTACCAGAAGTAGGCTCGATGATTGTACCGCCTGGCTTGAGTGAACCATCTTTCTCAGCTGCTTCGATCATGGACTTACCGATACGGTCCTTGACGCTGAAGAGCGGGTTGAAAAATTCACCTTTCACGTAGATCTCAGCATCGAGGCCTTCAGTGATTTTGTTAAGCTTGATAAGTGGTGTGTTGCCGACTGTGTCGACCATATTTTGTGCTAGGATTCCCATAGTAATATTAGTTTGAAATTTGCTTGATTTGAACAGACGTACTTTCCCATCCAAACAACAGTTTGACCAGAGGGAAATGAGCTAACTTTATACAATATCTTATGATTCATTGATTAAAGAACAATCAACTCGTAAATGAGCTGGATCAAAACTATATAAATAGTCCACCAGTCGCGAATGGCACGGATTTAAGAGCGACTATCGCCATACGTAAATCGAGGGGACTTTCATTCACTGGGCCTGTTATGAACCCCAAAGGGGTATTCTAACGTAGCCCAGGGCAACGCTCTGAGAAGAATCGATTTTGATAGTTCGAGACCTGAATGGGCGATATAACTCATAGGAATCATAGTTAAAGACCCTTAAGAATTAGCTCGCCCCCATAGGGCTTGAGGGTTCCCCCGACCAAACCTAGGGCGTTGGCCCAGGCTATAATATGACGCCCACTTTGGGGCTAACAAAAACCACCAACTCGCTAGAGTTGGTGGTTTAGAAATTCTATTTATTAAATCCTTAAATCTTACTTCAAAACTAGATCTGGAAGTCGCTATTGGCGTTTTCCAAGTGGAGGCCGCACTCGTATTTTTGCCCCCCATAACGGGTTTCTTCAGCGCTCATTCCCTCTGTTGCTGGAACTGTGGAATGATGATCACCCATTGTGATGTAGCCCTCGGCTTCTAGCGGGTGGCGGGGTAGGTCGTGCATGTTGTAGTACACATTCACTTGCGCGTCTGCCCAATCGAGTATCGGGTACGCTTTGGTAGTGGAACTTTGTTGTTCAGCGAATGGCCGATCTTTTCGTGTGCTCGACTGCGCACGGCGGAGACCGCTAAGCCAGATATCAGCACCAATCTCTTTGATCGCTCGGTCAAGTGGTTCGATCTTATTGATCAAACCATATTTGGCATTCCCCTCTTCACCCTGCTCCCAAAGCTTGCCGTAGAGCGCTTCTTGGCGCGCCGCTGAAAACTTTGGGTTATAGACACGAAGATCAACATCGAAGCACTCTTGCAGAGTTTCGATGTACTTGTATGTCTCTGGAAAAAGATAGCCGGTATCGACGAATGCGATCGGCATTTTGGGGGCATTTTCACTGATTAAATGAACCATCACAGCTGCCTGTATACCAAAGCTGGTGCTCGCCATCACGCGATCCCCATAAGCCTCATATAGCCACTTGACACGCTCGCCCGCCTTCTTGGCGCCAAGTGTATTAGCTATAAGCTCTGCATCTGTTAGTTTCTGATCTACTGCACTCATAATAGGTCGCTGTGCTCCCTGTTTTACGTGTTAGGTTGTTATGTTTTAGGTAGATTTAGCGGCTTTCGCCGCAAAGATTTCTCCTTTTTTCCTCTACCCTTTTTCCTTACTCCTCTAGCTAGGAATGGCTTCCGGCTTGATATTCTTGTGGAAATCCAGGCCGTTGACTGTCGCGTCCACGTAGCCAGCTCGAATGACGAAGTCACCGAAGCGCTCGCCATCTAGGCGATTCTTCGCGTAATCTTCGATGATTGGTTTAAGGATCTCTTTCGCGTCCACGCCGAGCATATCCTGGCGATAGAGTTTGTTGAGGCGTTGGCCCGCGTGGCCACCACCGAGGTAGAGGTTGTAGCGGCCTGGACCACGACCTACGAAAGCTATTTCGGAGAGGAATGGACGACCACAGCCGTTCGGGCAACCCGTCATGCGGATAGTGATTGAGTCGTGGCGGAGACCACATTCTTCGACAACTTCCTCAAGCTCTGTGATGAGCACTGGGAGGTATCGCTCAGCTTCTGCAAGAGCTAGGCCACATGTTGGTAGAGAAACGCAAGCGATCGAGGAGAGACGAAGCGCAGAACGCTCGTGGCTCTTGAGGATCCTGTACTTCTCAAGGATCACTTCGATCTCAGCCTTCTGATCAGCTGGGATGTTTGAAATTGCAAGGTTCTGGTTTGCTGTCAGGCGGAATTCACCTTGCAACACTTTAGCTATCTCACGAAGTCCGGTTTTCATTGGGAATGCTGGTGAATCGACCACACGACCACCTTCGACGAAGAGGTTGAGGTGCCAATTACCAGTCTCATCTTCGTGCCATCCGAAGTTGTCACCATTGGTGGTGAACTCATATGGACGAACGGGTGCTATCTCGTAGCCGAGGTACTCGTTGAGTTTCTCAGTGAACCATTCAGCACTGTGACTATCAATGGTGTACTTGAGACGGGATTGCTTACGATCATAACGGTTACCGAAGTCACGCTGTACCAGAAGAACCTTCTCAGAGACATCGACCACCTGCTCTGGAGTACAGAAGCCGATGATGTCTGCGAGACGTGGATAGGTAGTCTCAACTCCGTGAGTCATACCCATGCCACCACCCACTGCTATGTTATAACCTATAATCTTGTCACCGTCTTGGATAGCGATGAAGGAAAGGTCGTTGGCGTGAATATCACAGTCGTTAGACGGTGGGATCACGATGGCAATTTTGAACTTACGTGGAAGGTAGGTCTTGCCGTAGATCGGCTCGACTACTTCTTCAGATGAAATCACTCTTTCCTTATCGAGAAAGATCTCGTGGTACGCACCACCTTGCGGAAGGAGGTGCTCAGAGATATCAACCGCCAGTTGCACCATCTCATTGTGGGATGCGCTGAGGTGTGGGTTCGGGTTGCACATCACGTTGCGGTTCACATCACCACAGGCTGCTATACAGTCGAGCGCTACCTTGTCCATTTCCTGGATAGTGCGCTTGAGCTGAGATTTGATCACTCCGTGAAGCTGGAATGCCTGACGGGTGGTGAGCTTTAGTGTGTTGTTCGCGAAATTCTCCGAGATCCAGTCCATGTGGAGCCATTGCTTAGGAGAAACCACACCACCTGGAAGGCGGATACGCATGAGGAAGCTGTATGCCTTTTCGAGCTTGTGCTTGCGGCGGTTTGCGCGGAGGTCGCGGTCATCTTGGACGTAGCAACCATGGAACTTAATCATCTGTCCGGAGCCTTCAGTGATGCCTCCAGTAGAGGTGTCTGCGAGTTCCTCAGCAAGCCTTCCACGGAGATAGTTAGAGTCTATCTTGAGGTATTCGTTTACTGCTAATTTCTTTTCTTCGCTCATGTTAGTAAATTCTTGGTTCTAAATTCTTGATTCTAGCTTCTCGCGAAGCAGATTAGTAGACGTCACGTTGGTAGCGCTTGTCCTTCTTTAGTGCGTCAATGTATGCCGCTGCGTCGTCTGCTGACTTACCACCGTACTTTGCAACGATGTCGATGAGAGCTTGGTTCACATCCTTAGCCATGCGCTCGGCATCGCCACAGACGTAGAAGTAAGCACCCGCTTCGAGCCACTTGTAAATTTCTTCACCTTGTTCATGCATCTTATGCTGCACGTAAACTTTCTCTGGTTGGTCACGAGAGAACGCAACGTCGAGCTTAGTCAGAGCACCAGACTCGAGGTGATCCTGAAGTTCGAGTTGGTAGAGGAAGTCGTAAGTATAGCATTGGTCGCCGAAGAAGAGCCAGGTTTCGCCCTTCGCCGCTGTTTCGTCACGTTCTTCGATGAATGCGCGGAATGGAGCTATTCCAGTTCCAGGTCCCACCATGATGACTGGCTTATCCGTATCCTCTGGGAGACGGAAGTTCTTGTTCTTGTGAACGTAGACCTGAACCTTCTCGCCAGTCTTGGCTTCGTCCGCGATGTAGCAGGAAGCCACTCCCTGACGCGCTTTGCCGTGGCCTTCATAACGCACTGCAGCCACGGTTAGGTGAACTTCACCTGGGTGAGCTTTAGGGCTAGATGCTATAGAGTAAAGACGTGGCGGAAGCTTGCGGAGAATGTCGACCAAGGCCTGAGCTCCGAGCTTCTGCACCGGGAAGAGCTCCAGAATGTCAACCACCTCACGGCCCCATGACCAGTTTTTAAAGTCTGACTTCTTTTCGTCGCTGACAATCTCGCCGAGCTCATCGCTCTGCGAGAGCGCAAAGTACTTCTTAGCGACTGCGCGCGACAGCCCGGTGATATCGAGCTTGTAAGTGAGAGCGTACTTGAGGTCGCTGATCTCTTCGCCTTTCACTTCAACTTGCTCCGTACCACTGAGGCCAGATGCAGCGAGGAATACAGCAACCACATCGTCAGAGTTAACAGGGATCACTGCGAGAGCATCACCAGCTTCGTAGTCGAGACCTGAGCCTTCAAGGTCGAGCTCTAGGTGAATCGTCTCTTTAGCTGAGCCTTCGCCGTTGATAAGTTGATTTTCCAGAACTTCTGCTGGGAATGGATTCTTACGTCCGTATTCCACGGCCGGCGCAAGACTTGGAATATCAAATGCAGGTGCTGCATCATCAGTTGTACCAAACGCCTCGAAAAGCCCACCTTTCCAGGTTTCGAAGTCGACATCGAAGTCGACATCACAGTCCATGCGGTCGGCCACACGCTCAGCTCCAAGTGCTGCCAGACGCGTGTCAAAATCAATACCAGTCTGGCAGAACTTATCGTAGGATGTGTCGCCTAGAGCCAAGACGGAGAACTTCACGCCTTTGAGATCGAGCTCAGCAGTCATGAATTCCTCATGGAATGCAACGGCTGCTTCAGGTGGCTCGCCGTCACCCCATGTGGATATGATGAGTGCTATATGTTCAAACTTACTGATGTCCTTTACAGAAATGTCAGCGAGGTTTTTTGAAACGACCTTTAAGCCTTTTTTCTTCGCCTCTTTCGCTGTCTTATCAGCCAAAGATTCGCAGTTTCCGGACTCGGTACCGTAAAGTATTGTCAATGGTTTAGAAGCTGCAACAGGTGCTGCATCTGCGCCACCATGCGAAGCGGCCAAGAAGCCACTGAGCCAAGCTTTTTGCTCGGGCGTCAAAGTAGGAAGCAGCGCATTGATTGCAGTGCGCTGATTCGGGTCAAAAGGAGCGTGTGATGGGATCATAATTCTTACGAAATTTCCAATACATTACAAAGTTGCTAAGTATTGTTATGTTTACCTGTTCGTAGTAAACACTCGGAAATCTGAACGCGCAAGCTCTTTTAGAAGAAAGATTTTCCTAAATAAAGTCACACCACACGACAATCTTTAAGCTGTGCCACCGCCCGACGTACAAGAGCACTTTGGGCGGCTCTAAGTAGTTACCATCCTGGCCGACTACTAGCTACTCACCACTCACCAAGCACTATCTATGCTCAGAGGGTCTACAGCCCACCCACTTGGCAAACACGTTCGAGAAATGGAAGGCTGAACTATAGCCCACGGCTTTAGCCACGACCTCCACTTTATCGCTAGAACTTGAGAGTAAATGGCTAGCTCTCTGCATCCTTAAGAATATAAGATGCTGCATAGGGCTTCGGCCCAGTTGCTTCTTACATAGCCTTCTCAGGTGTTCCTCGCTGAGGTTAGCTCCGTATGCCAAGTCGCTGAGCGACCAATCTTTATTGATATTTTTTTCCACCATATTCCATAGTTTCCAAAGTCGATCATCTTTTTGATGCGGTTGGGCAAAGCTCAGTACGTAATGCTGGATCAACTCAACCCACAGATGCGTAGCCGCTGGTGATTGTTCAACCTCACACTCCGCTATCAATCCCTGAATCGCAGATGCCAATGGCTCGCCTTTGAAGTCGCCACTCACTGGTGAAACCTCTGAAACAATAGGCTTCCACCTCTCAGATTCCAAATAACGTACCCAACAAAATTTCCAATCCTGCCCATCGACCACTTTAAGTGAGTTGGCTACAAAGGGCGGCAGCAGACAAGCCTGGCCAGCCTTCACTTTCTTCCAACGACCGTCAACTAGCACCATCCCCTCGCCTGCCAGACAGGCCAACATGAACGTGCCCGACTGATGCGCGCGTGAAACAGCAAAGCCCTCTTTCGCATGCATCACCGCCGCGTGTAAAATGTTGTGCTTAGCAAGCGCCTTACAGACAGGGGCATCACCCAACCACTCACGCCCGTCCATCTCAGTCGACCGTACAACCTCGACTTGGGACTCGTCACCAAAAACCCTAGAATTCCCAGTAATATTCTTAGATGATACGTGATTGACCATAAATAAGGCTAACGCCCCTCAACAGACGAATCTATAGAAAAATAAAACAGCTAACGAGTCCCATTTGAATAAATTTATAATTAAGGCTACCTCCGGCAACCCAAATAAGTTG